>CAZNSV010000523.1:0-2533 GCA_964575775.1 uncultured Desulfovibrionaceae bacterium | reverse complement strand
TCGTCAAGACCATCATCACCCTGGCCCACAACCTGGGCCTGCGCGTGGTGGCCGAGGGCGTGGAAAGCGAGGAACAGCTCAGCCACCTCATGCAGGAGCACTGCGACGAGGCCCAGGGCTACATGTTCTCCAAACCCGTGGACAGCTACAATGCCACCAAGCTCATCGAAAAGTTGCTGTACCAGCCCGCTGCGGACAGTTCCGGTCTGCTCGACTGCCCCTGCCCTTCTTGCGAGTGAAAGATGCTTGGCGTGGGTCTGATTCTTTTTGACAAGAAAACGTCAGTGGTGCTAATGCGTTAGCTCGAGTAGGCCCAGGTGCCAGGAGCGCTTGTTCTGACCTGGGCCAGGCAACGACAACTCCCCGGGGGGGGAACAGCCTCGGCTGTGAGGAGCAGGCCATGGAACAGACCACCACTTTGGACAGTAATGTCATTATCTACACCCTGGATGCCCAGGATCGGATTATGGCCCTGAGCGACAACTGGGACGCATTCGCCCGGCAGAACTGCGCCGTGGGCTTGGCCCCTGGTGAGGTGCTGGGGCGCTCCCTCTGGGACTACATCAAGGACGAAACCACCCGCCGCCTGTACCAGGTGCTGTTACGCGCGGTGCGCAGCAAGGGGCTAAGTCTGTCCTTCCCCTACCGTTGCGACTCGCCGCGCATGCGGCGCTACATGATGATGCACCTCACGCCGCGGGCGGACGGCAGCGTGACCTTTGTGAACGAACTGGTGGAGACCAGGGCCCGCTCGCCGGAAGTCTATTTTCGAAGCGTGCTGGCGCCCAATACCCAGTATTTCGTCATGTGCAGCGTCTGCAACCGGGTGCGTTTCTATGAAACCGACAACTGGCAGGAGGTGGAGGAGGCCTTCACCACCCTGGCCCAGGTGGATGATCCCTTGGAGGTGGTCTACGAGGTCTGCGAGAGCTGCTCGGGCTCCCTGCGGCAGACCCTGCAGCAGTACGCCCCGCAAAGCATCGCCCTCTGAGCGGCAAAGGGGCGCACCGGCTCCTGGTCCGGAATTTCCCGGCCCGGAACGTGTTGTCCCGTGAATGAAAACACGGTATGCACAGTGCCTGGGCCGGTCGTGGTCCAGGCATCATACATTCAGTCCGAGAAAAGGAGCTCCAGAACATGAAAGACCCCAGGGAATATACGCTCTTCAGCGGCGCCGCCAACGGTGCCGAGGCCTACTTCGGCGACATGGCCGAGAAGTACGGCGTCAACGAAGTGAATTTCACCTTTGAAGAGCACAAGCAGGCGCGCAGCCGCGGTCTGCGCCAGCTGACCCCCGAGGAGTTGGCCAAGAAGGACGTGAGCCTGACCTACGTCTCCAAGCTGCTCAAGCGGACCTTCACCAACGCGCCTTTCATGCGCAAGGTGCTGCAGACCATCATGTACCAGGTGGACAGCGGCCTGGAGGTCTTCGTGGTGGGTACCATCGAGGACGACGGCACGGTCAAGGGCGGTACCGGCTGGGGTGCGGAGTTCGCCAAGCTCTGCAACAAGCCCCTGTACGTCTTTGCCCAGCAGCGCGACGGCTGGTTCCGCTGGGACGAGGAGCAGGGCTGGGTGGCCGAAGCCGCGCCCGTGATCCGCTACAAGCACTTCACCGGCACCGGCACCCGCTTCCTGGAAGACAACGGCCGCAAGGCCATCGAGGAGTTGTTCGCCCGGTCTTTCGGCTAAGCGGTAACTCGAATGCCCGGGGGCGGCTGCGGCTGCCCCCGGATGGTATTTCCCTATGCCCGAATCTCCTCACACGCCGGCCTCGGACCAGGCCCTGGCCCACTGCTTCAATATCAGTCCGCGCCTGTTGCCGTACCTGGACTATCTGCTGCAGGACTTCTCCGCTCTCGGGGGGCTGTCCGACCACGTGACGGAGTTGTTGCGCCAGGCCGAGCTCCCGACCGGGGCCCGGATTCTGGACCTGGGCTGCGGCAAGGGCGCGGTGGGGCTCGCCGTGCTCCAGGCCTTCCCGACGCTGCAGGCCCGGCTCACGGGCTACGACGGCTACCCGCCTTTCATCGACGCGGCCCGGGCCCGGGCCGAAGCCCTGGGACTGGGGGAGCGCTGCGCCTTCCAGGTGGCGGATTTCGCCGGGGTGCTGCAGGAGGGCGGCAGCTACGACCTGCTGCTCTTTCTCGCCCTGGGCGAGGCCCTGGGGGACCTGAAAAGCACCATGGCCCAGCTCGGGACCTTGCTGGCTCCCGGTGGGTATCTGGTCATCGACTACGGCTATACCCTGGCCGGCAGCGTGGATTTTCACGGCTATCTCACCCTGGGCGACCGCGACGCCACGCTGGCGCAACTCACGGCGCACGGCCATCGGGTGGTGGGGGAGTCGCTCATCGCGCCGGAGGTGATGCGGGAGCAGAACCGGCGCTACACGGCCTGGCTGGAGAACCGCGCGGCGGAGCTGACCGCGCGGCATCCGGAGCTGGGGCCGGAGCTGGCCACCTTCCTGGCGGGGCAGGTCGAGGAATGCCGCATCCTGGAGCAGGACGTCCAATGCGTCCACTGGCTGCTG
>CAZNSV010000522.1:0-2538 GCA_964575775.1 uncultured Desulfovibrionaceae bacterium | reverse complement strand
CCACGGCGTCGAGGCTCATGGGCTTGCGCCCCCCGTGGATGACGATCTCGTAGCCCGAGGGGATGCCCTCGCGCACGGGCACCTGCTTCACGTCCATGCCCACCACGACGCACTGGGAGCCGAAGGCGGCCGCGCCCTCGCTGATGATGTCCGGGTTCTTCACGGCAGCGGAGTTCACGGAGACTTTTTCCGCCCCCGCCAGGAGCACGCGGCGCATGTCCACCACGCTGGAGATGCCGCCGCCCACGGAGAAGGGGATGAAGATGCTGGCCGCCACCTTTTCCACCACGTCGAGGAAGATGCCACGGTCCTCGTGGGAGGCGGTGATGTCGTAGAACACGATCTCGTCCGCGCCCTCTTCGTAGTAGATGCGTGCGGACTCCACGGGGTCGCCGATGTCCACGTTGCCCACGAACTTCACGCCCTTGGTCAGGCGGCCGTTGCGGACGTCCAGGCAGGGGATGATGCGCTTGCTGAGCATTAGCCGGCCTCCTGGCAGTAGCTGTAGAAGTTTTGCAGCAGTTGCAGGCCGGGGCGCCCGCTCTTTTCCGGATGGAACTGCACGGCCCAGAGTCCGGGCGCGCCGTGGATGGAGCAGAAGGTGCCGCCGTAGGTGGTGGTGCCGATGACGTACTCGGGCTTGGGGTTGGGGAAGTAGCTGTGCACGAAGTAGAACTCGGCCCGGGGATCGATGCCGGTGAAAAGCTGGCAGTCCTTTTGCAACTGCACGCTGTTCCAGCCCATGTGCGGCACGCGGATGGGGGTGCCGTCCACGTCTTCCCAGGCGGGGTTGAAGAGCACGCACTGGCCCGGGATGATGCCCAGGGCCTTGGTGTCGTTCTCCTGGCTGTACTCGAGCAGGATCTGGCAGCCCACGCAGATGCCCAGCAGGGGTTTGTCGGCCTGGACCTGCTCCTTGATCACCCGGTCCAGGCCGCTGGTGGTCAGCTCGTCCATGGCCTGGCCCGCGGCGCCCACGCCGGGGAAGATCAGGCCCTCGGCCCTGGCGATGGTGGCCGGGTCCGCCGTGATGGCGTTGGGGATGCCCAGGTGGTCCAGCGCGCGCCGCACGCTGGTCTGGTTACCCGCCTTGTAGTCCAGGATCGCAAGCATGCCGGATCTCCTGAAAAGCTGAAGGAAAGGGGCTTGTTCCGTGAGTGACGTAGTGTGCCCCTACCAATGCTTGCCAGGAAGCGCAACACATTTTCCGGTGCGGATCGGACACGGAACCACCGCGGCGCAAACGCGGCAGGCCGCCAGGGTCTTCAGCCCAGCAGGAATCGCCAGTAATACTTGCCGAAGAGCACGTAGAGCATGCCACCCAGGGACAGGAAGGGGCCGAAGGGCACCATGGTGGACAGGGCCGGTCCGGAGCTGCGCAGCATGAAGTAGAGGCTGGCGAAAAGCGCGCTCACGGCCGCGGCCAGCACGAGCATGGGCAGAGCTTGCCAGCCCAGGAGCGCCCCCAGCAGGAGCATGAGCTTGATGTCCCCGGTGCCCAGGCCCTCGATGCCCTTGAGGCGGCGGTAAATCTGCTGCAAGAGCCAGAAGACCCCGGCACCGGCCACGGCGCCGATGAGGGAATCCAAGGGGCTGGGCGCGCCCAGGGCGGGGTAGAGGATGAAGTAGGCCCCGGCAAAGGCCAGGGCCGCGCCGGGCAGGGTCAGGATGTCGGGCAGGATGTAGGCCTGGAAGTCGATGAAGCTGGCCACGATGAGCAGCCCGCCCATGACCAGATACAGGGCGAAGACCAGGGTGGGGCCGAATTCCAGGGCCAGACCCAGGGCCCAGAGCGCGGAAATGAGCTCCACGGCCGGGTAGCGCAGGCTGATGGGCTCCTGGCAGGCGCGGCAGCGCCCCTTGAGCAGCAGGTAGCTGAGCAGCGGGATGTTTTCCCACCAGCTCAGTCTGTGCCCGCACTTGGGGCACTTGGAGCGCGGTTTGACGATGGATTCCTCGCTCAGGTAGCGGTGGATGCAGACATTGTAGAAGCTGCCCAGGACCAGGCCGAGGACGGCGGCCAGCGCGGGAAAGAAGGGCAGGGCGGCGTTGGGATCCATGGCAAGGTCCTCCGGAGGGCTGGGTTCGGTGCAGGGGGCGCACGCGAACCAGGGCAGCAATGGTGTGATTCCGAGCACCTTGTGGCACAAGGCCCCTATCCTGGCAAGGGGGCGGATGGGCGCGGTCACGTCACGGGCTGGCGCCCCCCGGATCGGTCCGGCGACCAATCCTTGCAAATTGACGCGGCAGAGGATAATGAGCGGAGCGACGTCTCCCCGTGAGCGCCGTGTCGCAGCAGGCGCCCGCAAGCGGTCCTGCCTTGCCCTGCAGAGGCATTCAGCGTGCGATCCAGGCTGAACGGGTACCATACAGGCAAGTAACGGTTCGGAAGCCAAGGTTTTTTTGGATAACGCCGTGGTGTGTCCCACGGCGGGATCAGCGTAGGCTCCGGATGTTGCCCTTTCATCACACCTCCAAGACAAAGCCGAGTCAGTCATGCCCAAGCGCGAGGACATCAAGAAGATCATGCTCATCGGC
>CAZNSV010000521.1:0-2538 GCA_964575775.1 uncultured Desulfovibrionaceae bacterium | reverse complement strand
GGCATCATCGTCGCGGGGCTCTGCTGCACCGGCAACGAGGTGCTCATGCGCCAGGGCATTCCCATGGCGGGCAACCACCTCATGACCGAGCTGGCCCTGATCACCGGCGCCGTGGACCTCATGGTGGTGGACTACCAGTGCATCATGCCGTCCCTGGTGACCATCGCCCAGTGCTATCAGACGCGTTTCATCTCCACCTCGGACAAGGCCAAATTCGCGGGCGCCCCCCATGTGGAATTCAACTACGCCAACGCCCGCGCCAAGGCCAAGGAAGTGGTGGCCCAGGCCATCGAGGCCTTTTGCGAGCGCGACCCCAAGCGCGTGGAAATCCCCGGCGAGCCCGTGGAGCTGATGACCGGCTTCTCCAACGAGGCCATTCTCGGCGCCCTGGGTGGCACACCCGGGCCGCTGCTCGAAGCCGTCAAGGCCGGACAGGTGCGCGGCGCCGTGGGCATCGTGGGCTGCAACAACCCGCGCCTCAAGCACGACCACGTGCACACCGAACTCTGCAAGGAGCTGATCAAGCGCGACGTGCTGGTCCTGGTCACGGGCTGCGCCACCGTGGCCATGGGCAAGGCCGGGCTCATGGTCCCGGCGGCAGCGGCCCAGGCCGGACCGGGCCTGCGCGCGGTCTGCGAGTCCCTGGGCATCCCGCCCGTGCTGCACGTGGGCAGCTGCGTGGACAACTCGCGCATCATGCAGCTCTGCGCCGCCCTGGCCAATGCCCTGGGCGTGGACATCGCCGACCTGCCCGTGGCGGCCAGCGCGCCGGAATGGTACTCCGAGAAGGCCGCGGCCATCGGGCTCTATGCCGTGGCCAGCGGCATCTACACCCATCTGGGGCTGGCGCCGCACATCACGGGCAGCCCCCTGGTCACGGACCTGGCCCTCTCCGGCCTGGAAGGCGTGGTGGGCGCCTGCTTCGCCGTGGAGCCCGACCCGCACAAGGCCGCGGAACTCATCGACCAGCGGATCCGCACCAAGCGCCAGGCCCTGGGGTTGACGCCCTAAGTACGAAAACAGCCACTTCACGGGGGCGGCTTCGGCCGCCCCCTCACCTTCACCAACACGGAGCGCGGCATGAAACTGGCGGTGGCGGGCAAAGGCGGCGTGGGCAAGACCAGCGTCACGGCCTGGCTGGGCGACTACCTGGCCCGGCAGGGGCGCGACGTCTATCTGGTGGACGCGGATACCGCCCTCTCCCTGGGGCAGGCGTCGGGATTACCCCGGCAGCTGCTCCCGGAGCCATTGGTGCTGCGCCGCGACCTCATCGAGGCGCGCATCGGCGCCGGACTCATGCAGCTCAATCCCGACGTGGGCGACCTGCCCGCGTCCCTGGCCGTGGAACTGCCCCCGGATGTGGAGCCGGACACCGGAACAGGCTCACTGGTCGGGGGGCGCAAGCGGCTCCTGGTCATGGGCACCGTGACCGGCGCCGGAGGGGGCTGCGCCTGCGGGGCCAACACCCTGCTCAAGGCCCTCCTGGCCCACCTGCTGCTGGAGCGCCACGAATGGGTCCTGGTGGACCTGGAAGCCGGGGTGGAGCACCTGGGGCGCGGCACCGTGGCCGGGGTGGACGGCCTGGTGGTGGTGAGCGAACCCTCGCGCCGGGGGCTGGAGACCGCGGCGGACATCGCCCGGCTGGCCGCCGAGCTGGGTCTCGCGCATCAGGCCCTGGTGCTCAACCGCATGGACACTGCGGCACCCCTGCCGGCCATTCCTCACTTGCCCCCTTTGGCGGCGCGCATCCCCACCCTGCCCGGCCTGGCCGCGCGGCAGTTGCACGACGGCAGCGTGCTGGGGTTGCCCGAAACCGCCACGCTGCTGGACCCGCTCTGCGCCGGAATCCTGGCCGCCCTGCACACGCCTGTGCGGGAGTGCGCTTCGCGGTAAGCACGCCTCCGTTGCGGTAAGTTCTTGTCCGTTGCCGGTGCTTTTGCCCCCTCCCGCCAGATTCGTCTTGCCTTCACAGCCGCTTTTTGCAAGGTTCCCGGCCGGAACCTTTGCATTTTTTCCCCAACGGAGCCCCCTGCATGCGCAATGTCTACCTGAGCATGGTCCCTGTGGCCGAGGCCCTGGCCGCGGCCAAGGCCGCCGTATCTCGCGAGAGCCTGGTCAAGACGGAGCTGGTGCCTGCCCAGGACGCAGCGGGGCGGGTCACAGCCGCCCCCGTCTTTGCCCGCTTCTCCTCCCCCACCTTCCACAGCGCGGCCATGGACGGTTTTGCCGTGGTGGCGCGGGAGACCTTCGCGGCCCGGGAGGGTGCGCCCCTGGTCCTGAAGAAAGGCGCCACCTGCAAGGCCGTGAACACGGGCAACCCCCTGCCGCCGGGCTGCGACGCGGTGCTCATGATCGAGCACGTGCAGCGCGAGACCGAGGACAGCATCGAGATCGAGCGCCCCGCCTTCCCTTGGCAGCACGTGCGGCGCATCGGCGAGGACATCGTGGCCACGGAGCTGCTCATCCCGCAGAACCAGCAGCTCACGGCCTACGACGTGGGTGCCCTGCTCTCGGCCGGGATCTGGGAGCTGGAGGTCT
>CAZNSV010000520.1:0-2546 GCA_964575775.1 uncultured Desulfovibrionaceae bacterium | reverse complement strand
AACTGCTCGTAGAGGAAGTGGATGGGCAGGCAGACCACGGGCTTGTCGTAGAACAGGGCCTCGCTGATCAGGTTGTGCCCCCCGTTACTGACCACGTAGCGGCAGGAGGCCAGGTCGCCGAGGAAGCCCTCCACGGAATAGGCCTTGAAGTGCAGGTTGCCCTGCCGCCGCTCCTCGCCGAAGCCGTAAATATAGCAGGGGCGTTTGAGCTGCTCCAGATGGGGCAGCAGCGCGGCGTAGGCCCCGCCGCTGGTGTAGACCAGCACGTGGTCACCCTGGCTGGGGCTGAGGTCCCAGAGGTACTTGCGCAGGATGGGGGGCAGGACCTCGGTCCGCCGCGGGTCCAGGGGGGGCAGCTCGAAAAAGGAGCTGACCAGGTAGTGGGTGGCGTTGCTGTAAAGGCGGCTGATGGGCAGACAGGTGAGCAGCCGGTTGAGCCCCTGCCCCTTGGGGTGCTTGTAGTGGCACAGGGTCAGGATGTGCTGGTGGTCGAGACTGATGCAGGGGCGGCCCAGCCGCTTGGCCGCCAGGGGCACGAAGTACTCGTAGTCCGTGATGATCAGGTGCGGGTCGAAGCGCTCCACCACCTTGACCAGATCGTTCACCACCTTGCGGCTTCCAGACAGCACCTTGAGGGCGTTGGTCGCGGTGGCCAGGAAGTCCACCCGGGTGTCCTTGTAGAGGGTGGCCAGCATGGGCAGTTCGTGGACGTCGTAACCCTGCTGGCGCAGCTCCAGCACCGAACCGCCCCCAGCGAACAACAACTGGTGGTCGGGCAGATGCTGGACCACGGACAAGGAGCGGCTGAGGTGCCCCCTGGCGTCGCCCATGATGCCATACAGGATGCGGGCCATGGCGGGTCTCAGGGCAGACAATCCAGACTGTCCTGCCGGGCCTGCAGGAGCAGCATGTCGGCCAGGGTCAGCCGCATCATGGCCTTGAGCACGGGCACGATGCGCGGGATGGCGCTGATGTCGTGCCGTCCCTTGGGCTCCAGGGTCACGGTGTTGCCCTGGCTGTCGATGGTCTGCTGGGGGCGCCCCAGGGTGGGGATGGGCTTCACCGAGGCGCGCAGTGTCACGGTCTGCCCCGTGGAGATGCCGGCCAGGATGCCCCCGGCGTTGGTGGCCTGATGCAGGATGGCCTTGGGGCCGGGCAAGGGGTCGTTGTGCTGACTGCCCAACATGCGGGCCGCCTCCACCCCCGAGCCGATCTCCACGGCCTTGACCGCGCCCACGCTCATGGCGGCGTAGGCCAGGCGGGCGTCGAGCTTGTCGAAGACCGGTTCGCCCAGTCCGGCAGGCACACCCATGGCCTCCACCACCACGATGCCTCCCAGGCTGTCCCCGGCCTTTTTCACCTCGCGCACCCGCTCCTCCCAGGCCTCCACCACGGCAGGGTCGGGGGCGAAGAAGGGCTGTTCCTCCGCGCCTTCCACGTCGAGCACCTCGGCCCGGATGCCGCCCAGCTCCAGGGTGTAGGCCGAGACGATGATGCCGTGCTGGTTGAGCAGGGACATGGCGATGGCGCCCCCGGCTACGCGGCAGGCGGTTTCCCGGCCCGAGGAGCGTCCCCCCCCGCGATGGTCGCGGTGGCCGAACTTGGCCTGGTAGGTGAAGTCCCCGTGCCCCTGGCGGTAGACGTCGCGCAGGTGCTCGTAATCCGTGGAGCGCGAGTCCTGGTTGGGGATGGTGAAGCCGATGGGGGTGCCGGTGGTCAGCCCCTCGTACACGCCGGAGAGCAGGGTGATGCGGTCGCTTTCCTTGCGCGTGGTGGAGGCGATGCCCTGCCCGGGCTTGCGCTTGTCCAGTTCTTCCTGGATCATGGCTTCATCCAGGGGCAGGCCCGCGGGGCAGCCGTCCACGATGCCCCCCAGGGACTTGCCGTGGGATTCGCCGAAAGTGGTCAGCCGAAAGAGCCGACCGAAGGTGTTGCCGCTCACTCTGTCACTCCGTTGGGATCCTTGAGCTCCGCCATGATCTGCCGCAGCACGGTTGCCATGTCCGCCGTGGCGTCCAGAACCAGGTGGGCGCAGTCCAGATACAGGGGGTCGCGTTCACGCAATGTTTTTTCGATTTCCTGCTCCAGGGGCAGGGCCGAGAGCGCCGGGCGCTGGTCCGGCAGTGGGTCTTGGTGCAGGCGGGCCAGGAGGGTGGCCTTGTCCGCGCGCAGGTAGAGCACGGTACCCCCGGCCTGCAACAGGCGGCGGTTCTCCGGGGCCAGGACCACACCGCCCCCGGTAGCCACCACGGCGGGCGCGGCGGTACAGAGCCGCTCCAGCAGGCGGCTCTCCTCGGCGCGGAAGGCTTCCCAGCCCAGGGTGCGCACGTAGTCGGCGATGCTCTGCCCCAGGTGCTGCTCCAGGGCCTGGTCCATGTCCGTGAAGGGCAGCCGCAGCCGTTCGGCCAGGGCGCGCCCTAAAGTGCTTTTGCCGGAGGCCCTGGGACCGACCAGGAAGACGTGGCGGGCGGGCCGTTCGGACGCGGTGTGACTGTGCGCGGGCAGGCGCTGCAGGGCTGCGGCGGCCGCGCCCCAGAGGCCCGATT
>CAZNSV010000519.1:0-2555 GCA_964575775.1 uncultured Desulfovibrionaceae bacterium | reverse complement strand
CGCTGCCCTGCGTCATGACCTGATCCGGGTGATGGGCAGGCACACGCCCAGCGTGGCCATCCGGGCGCTCCGCACGGCGGTCGCAGTCTTGCGCGAGATTGAACCCGAGGAGCGGGTGTCGGTCTACATCGAGGTCCGGCGCACGTGATACGTAGATCAGGAGGCCATGACCATGCCACTGCGCATACCAGACAACGGCGAGGACCAGGGCATCCAGACCGAGCACCGCTGCGGGCAGTGCGGCTGCCAGTCGGTGCGCTACTACGAGGTCGGCGGGGTGTGGCTGGTTCGGCAGCGGATCAACGCCGTGCGGGTGCGCGAACGCATGGTTGTAGGTGTGCCCTGCCTGGCCTGCACGGAGCCCGGGTGCCTGTGGGCGATGCCGCTGCCGGGGGTCGAGCAGCGGGCCTGGGCCCAGGCATGGGCCGTGCGGCGGTGGCCGGTGAGGGAGTACATCGAGGGGCGGATCAGCCTCCATGACTGAACGGCTTCCTCCCTTCGGCCCGGCCGACAAGCCTGTCGTCTGGCAGGAGTATTACCGCCGGCAAGCTCGAGTCCCGGACTGCCCCAAACCCTTCGCCAAGCTCGACGGCACCTGGCACCTCCCGCCCTGGCCGCCGCCCTGGTACCCTGCGGACTGGCGCCCGCTGAGCCCCGAGGAGATTGCGGAGGGCCGTGCAGCCGCCCGGGACTTCCTAGCGCACCAGACGGATTATCACACCCCCGGGGCAGCCAACCGGCCGGCCACCCGGACGGAGCTGCGCCGGGCCGGGGAGCGGGCGGCGGCGCAGGCCCGGAAACGCAGAAAGCAACGGGAGAGCGGCCAGGGGGACAGTGAGCCGACCCCCCGCCAATCAATGTTGCTCTAAACCATGGGAACAGCGTCGGGCACCCAGGCATCGCTAATTGAAAGGAGGATCCAAAATGGAGTTTGCCCATCCGGAGTTCCGTGCAGCTACCGATGGCTGTATCGTGGCGATCAGTCCGTTGGAAGCCCTCGCCCCTCACCTGATCGTGGAGGTCGTGCTCACGCCCGCCGTCCCCGTATCTCAGGCCACCGAGGAAACGCTGTTCGGCGTTTCCGCCCATGTGAACGGGTCCTACGCCGGTCCCGGGTTCGTAGCCGTGAGCGGCGTGACCCCAGATAAGGTGTTCGCAGCGGCGAAGGACTTCTACGCCATCTTGGTTGGGACCCTGGATGACGCCCCGGAGTTGTGCCGACCGCCGTACATCTCCGGGGTGCTTTGCGGCGTGTTCCTGACTCGGGACTGGTAGGACAGAAGCCGGCGCCCGTAACCGCCGACCGCCAAATCGCCGACGCCAACACCCTGCGCCGGGAGCTGTGGGACAAGTGACCTGATGTTGATGGAGTGATCTCCTTGCAAGGCGAGGGGTGGGTTAAGCTACAACGCAGCCTTAGAACCAAGGGCCACCTACAGTCGATGCCGGACGCAGCCCTGCGCCTTTACGTGATCTTTCAACTGGCCGCCGAATGGCGCGACGATCAGGCCCTCCCTCGGGGTTGCCTGGAAATGAGTTACAAGGTGTTGCGCCGTGAGACCGGATATGGTCGGAGCAAAATTGCCTACGGTCTGAAGTGGCTTTTGGATCCGCCACCACCGTCCGAGGGTCCCTACATAAAGAAGCTGAGTTCAGACGGCCAGACGCTGCGCATTCAGGTCGTTAACCTTGACACCGACCAGTCCTATATTGGGACTACCTCAGGCGACCAGTCCCAATATGGGACCGCTTCACAGGCAACCAGTCCCAATATGGGACCGCACACAGGAGAAACCAGTCCCAATATGGGACCGGTCGATGATGGTCGAGACGGTACTAGTCCCAAATTCGCGCGACCCCGGTCCCAAATTCGCGCGACCCCGCCGACAAGGGATCAAGAAGATCAAGACAATGGGGATCCGGATCCCAATGATCGCGATCCACCAGGATCAACCCCCCCTGTAGTCCCCCCCAAATCGCCGGCAGCCGCAGCAAACGGCCAGGTCCTGCCGTGGTGGCCCCATGTGCTAGCGCAACTGGCTGCCGTGATGCCCGACAGCACGTACCGTGAGCTGGAGGCCTGCCGGCCGGTAGCGCTCGCCAATCATGTCCTGGTCCTGGAGGCGCCGGCGGATCCGGCAGTGTTGGCGAAGCGCTGGGGGCTGCATATCGGTACGGTTTTGCGAGAATACACGGACGGCCTGGTCACCCGGTGTGAGATTCGGGCAGGAGGATCGCGAGATGACCGCACGTGAAATCGTGGTGGGCAGGCGACCGTCGCGCATTCCGCGCCGGGAGCGCCGGGCGCCGGCCGAAGTGCCGGGAAACCTGATGGAGCGGATCCACGAGCGGCAGCAACAGCACGAAACGGAGGTGACACCCATGCTAGATCACGGGACCCCGCAGGACGTTGGCCACGACGTAGGAACACCCGTCATCGACCCGGGATCAGGGCCGCCAGATGCGGGACCACCTGTACCCGCGGGTCACCATGACGCGCGAACCGAGGGGAGCGGGGAAGAAATCCGCGTGGAGCAGCTCAAGCAGGCCATGAG
>CAZNSV010000518.1:0-2556 GCA_964575775.1 uncultured Desulfovibrionaceae bacterium | reverse complement strand
GGTGGTGCAGCTGGTGGGCTATTTCCGGGGCATCACGGAGCGCAAACGCGCCGAGGAGCGCCTGACCCGGCAGGCCTTCGAGGACGAGCTCACCGCACTGCCCAACCGCGCCCTGTTCATCCAGGAATTGGAAAAAGCCATCCGCGCCTCCCAGTGCAGTGCCGCTGCGCGCTATGCCGTGCTCTTCCTGGATATCGACAACTTCAAGCTGGTCAACGACAGCTTCGGGCACCAGGCAGGGGACAAGCTGCTGCGCAATCTGGGCAGGCGCCTGCGCGAGGCCGTGGGGTCGGGGCGTCTGGTGGCACGCTTCGGCGGCGACGAGTTCGCCGTCCTGGCGCCGGAGCTCCTCGACGCCATCGATGCGCTGCGCCTGGCCGACGCCATTCACCGCGCCCTGCAGCACCCCGAACAGGTCCAGGGACTGGAGATCCACACCAGCGCAAGCATTGGCGTGGTGTACGGCAAGCTCGAATACACCCAGGCCGAACAGGTCCTGCGCGACGCGGACATCGCCATGTACCAGGCCAAGGCCAAGGGCAGGGGCAACACCGAGTGTTTCACCCTGGAGATGCGCAACCAGGTCAACGAGCGCATGCGCCTGGAGCACGAGCTGCGCGCAGCCCTGGACAACGGCGAACTGCTCCTGCACTACCAGCCCTACTACACCCTGCCGGAACAGCGCCTGGCCGGGTTCGAGGCCCTGGTGCGCTGGCAGCACCCCAAACGGGGGCTCATCCCCCCCACTCTGTTCATTCCCATTGCCGAGGAAACCGGACTCATCCACCCCCTGGGCTCCTTCGTGCTGCACGAGGCCTTGCGCACCCTCGGGCTCTGGAACGAGGCTCTGCAGCCGGAGATTCCCCTGCGCATGAACGTCAACCTCTCGCCGCACCAGATCTTCCACGGCGATCCCGTGGCCCTGGTGCGCGAGGCCCTGGCCCGGCACGGCGTGGCGGCGGAGCTGCTGGTGCTGGAGGTCACCGAGACCTCCCTGGCCGAGGACATGGAGCACGCCGCGGACATCCTGGGCACCCTGCGTCACTTCGGGGTGCGCACCGCCCTGGACGACTTCGGCACGGGCTACTCCTCCCTGGCCTATCTGCGCAGCCTGCCCCTCGACGTGCTCAAGCTCGATCGCTCCTTCCTGCAGCACCTGGGCCGCGACACGCGCGACACGGCCATTGCTGCGAAGCTGGTGGCCCTGGCCCATGCCCTGGGGCTCTCGGTCACGGCCGAGGGCGTGGAAAACGCCGGGGTGCAGCATCAGCTGGAGCGCATGCACTGCGATACGGTGCAGGGCTTTTTCCTCTCGCGCCCCTTGCCGGCTGCGGAGATCCCGGCCCGCATCCTGAAAATTAACCTGCGTCCGTAGGCAACAGATCGTTCCGAGCCCAGCATGGAGCCCCCGGAAAAAGTGCTGTTGGGTCGGCTCAGTCCGTGGTTTCGTGGCGCGCCAGGGCTTCCAGGTCGGCGATGGGGAAGGTGACGGTGAAGCAGGCACCCCCTTCTTCCAGGGAGTCGGCCCGGATGTGGCCGCCGTAGTCCTGGACGATGCCATAGGAGATGGAGAGCCCCAGTCCGGTGCCCTTGCCCACGTCCTTGGTGGTGAAGAAGGGTTCGAAGAGCTTGTCGCGGATGGCGGCGGGGATGCCGGTACCGGTGTCGCAGATGCAGAAGGCCACTTCACTGTCGGTGCGGCTGCTGATGATGGTGATGCGCTTGTCGCCGTTGTTGGGCGCGCCCTTGCCCCAACGCAGTTCGATGGCGTCGCGGGCATTGAGCAGCAGGTTGATGATGACCTGCTCCAGGCGGTTGGAGTCCGCCAGGACCTCGGGCAAGTCCTCGCTCAGGCGCCACTCCACCTGGATGTTGCGCACGTCCAGCTGCTGTCGGAAGAACTCGAAGCCCCGCTGCAGGACCTTGTTGATCTGCACGGGCATGGCCCGCAGATCGGACTTACGGCCGAACTCACGCATGTGCTCGATGATCTTGCCCGCCCGGTCCACATGGGTGCTGATGCTCTCGGCGATTTCCTGCAGCATCTCGGGCTTCACCGGTTCGTTACGGGAGAGCTTGCGGGTGATGTAGTTGCTGATGGTCTTGAGGATGGCCAGGGGCTGGTTGAGCTCGTGGGCCACGCCCGTGGCCATTTCGCCCAGGGTGGACATCTTCCCGGCCTGGATGAGCTGCTGCTCGGCCAGGAGGCGCTTGGTCACGTCGCTGCAGGAGGCGATGAGTACCTTCTGCCCCTGGAATTCCGCAGGAGACACCCGCATGGACACGTAGATGATCCGGCCGTCCTTGGTGAACTGCGAACTGGGGTTGAACTCGCTCCTGGTACGCAGCAGATCGTTCCAGTCATCGCGCTCGTCCTCCCGAAAGAACAGCAGGAAGGACTTGCCCAGCACCTCTTCCGGTGCATAGCCGTAGGTGCTGGTCACGGATTCGTTGCAGTTGACAATCTGCAGGGTTTCGGCGTCGAGCACGAACAGGGCGCTGGGAATGGCCTCGAAGATGGCCTGATAGCGTTGCTCCGAAGCGGCCAGCTTGAAT
>CAZNSV010000517.1:0-2577 GCA_964575775.1 uncultured Desulfovibrionaceae bacterium | reverse complement strand
CCGTGGGTTGCAGGCCAAAGGTGAACACGGGTTTGCCGAAACCGGCCAGACGCCGCTCCACCAAGGGGCGCACCCCAGCGAACTCCCCGGGCGCGCACTTGATGCAAAAGGCGTCGGCAGCGGCCAGGGCCTAGGCGGGTTCCCGCCAGAGTCCGCCGGGCAATACCCGCCCCCATGCTGCTGCCAGGTCCTGGGGGCGCAAGAGCACCAGATTCAGGTCGCGGCGCAGGGGCAGATGCTGCATGCCGTCGTCCATGACGCAGAGTTCGGGGCGCTGGTCCGGCGCCAGGGCGGCGAGGTACGCGGCGGCCCGCCTGCGCTTGGGATCGGCCAGGACCAGGGCCTCGGGGTGGGCGCGGGCCAGGAGCAGAGGTTCGTCGCCACTGGCCTGCCAGGGGGTGTCCGCTCGTACCGGCAAGGGGCGCAGGGCGGAACGCCCCCCATAGCCTCGGGTCAGGACACAGGCCCGCAGCCCCCGCTCTTTGGCCCAGCGCAGCAGCCAGAGGACCAGGGGCGTCTTGCCCGAGCCGCCCACGGCGATGTTGCCCACACTCACGCAGGGCGCCCCGGGGTGCACCGCGGGCATTAGTCCGGCCGCATAGGCCTGCCGACGCGCGGCCATGGCCAGGGCATAGACGCGGGCCAGGGGCTGCAGCAGCGGAGCCAGGCGCTGGAACCGAGCCGGGTAGTCTTGTGAGGTGGGGGCGGGAGTGGGTGTCATGAGGCAAGCGTGTCATGAAAGCGACGCAACAGCAAGGGCGCCCAACGAAAAGCGGCGTCTTCCCAGCCGGAAAGACGCCGCTCTGAGAGTCGTTGTGCAGGTGCCGCCTAGTTGCGGGAACCGCCGAAGAGGCGCAGCAGCATGAGGAAGAGGTTGATGAAGTCGAGATAGAGGGTCAAGGCGCCGAGGATGGTGCCGCGCCGGACCGCGGTGGCGTCGTCGGCGGGCATGCTCTGCCCCATGACGGAGAGCTTCTGGGTGTCGTAGGCCGTGAGCCCGGTGAAGACGATGACCCCGATGATGCTGATGACGAAGTGCATCATGGAGCTCTGCATGAAGATGTTGACGATGGAGGCGATGACCACGCCGATGAGCCCCATGAACAGGAAGCTGCCCCAGGAGGTGAGGTCCTTCTTGGTGGTGAGGCCGTAAAGACTCATGCTGCCGAACATGGCCGCGCAGATGACGAAGGTCTGGGCGATGGAGGCGGAGGTGTAGACCAGGAAAATGAAAGAGAGGGTCACGCCGTTGAGGCCGGAATAGAGCAGGAAGAGCCCTGTGGCGGCACTGGCGGAAAGGCGCGAAATGCCCGCGGAGAGGCCGAAGACCATGATCAGCTGGGCGATGAGCAGGCCGAAGAAGAGCATCTGGTTGCCGAAAACCAGCTCCACCATGGTCTGGCTGCCGGCCACGAACCAGGCGACGCCGCCGGTGAGCAAGAGGCCCATGGTCATCCAGGTGTAGACCCCGCGCATGAAGGCGTTGACGACCTCCACGCGGGCTCTGGTGGTGCTTACGTTCTGGTACTGCATTGCTATCCTCCTGTGTTGTCTGCAATGATTTTCGTAGGATAGATAGCCACTTTCCTGACGCGAGGCAAGGGATTCCGGAGGGTCGTCCCGGCAGCAACGATGGGCAACGGGCCGGAATTCCGGATTATTCGCCTGCATTACGCTTTTGTAAGGGTGCGGGCCAGCTATTGAAAAACGGGCACGATACTTGCTTTAGTATCGAACCGGGGCTGAGCAAATCGGCAGGGCGACTATTGTCCGACACCGGCCGCTATCGCGCGTATCGGGTCCGTCGCCTGTTTGTCCGTTAGTTGCAACAGAATCGGCCTTGACCAGGGGTATGGCGAGAATTATGACTCTGTCAGTGAAGACTGACATCCATCAGCAGGGAGGAAACAATGCAGAAGTGGCAAAGGAATCACGGAAGGGGCCAGGGGGGCTTCACACTCATCGAGATCGCCATCGTTTTGGTGATCATCGGCTTGCTCGTGGGGGGCGTGATCAAGGGCGCCGAGCTGATCAACAGCAGCAAGGCCAAGCGCGCGGTCAGCGACGCCCAGGGCGTCCAGGCCGCCTACTACGGCTATTTCGACCGCTATGGCAAAACCCCCGGGGACGACGGCCCCCTGGCCACGCTCCAGGCACGCGGCGGCAGCTGGACAAACATCACGGCTGCCGGCGACTCCGACGGCGTGCTGGAAGTGACCCAGGCCCAGGCCTGGACCGGGGGCGGTGAGCAGGCGGCCTTCTGGCAGCATGTCAAGGCCGCGGGCTTCATCACCGGCGACCATACCGCCACCGGCGCCAACTCCCTGCCCCGCAACGCCTTCGGCGGGCTGATCGGCGTGACCGCCACCGGCGTCACCGGCCAGACGGGCTCCATCTTCGTATGCATGAGCCAGGTGCCCGGCAAGTCCGCGGTGACCATCGACACCCAGATGGACGACGGACTGCCCAATTCCGGCACGGTCCAGGCCACCACCCAGGCCGGTGCCGGCAACCAGAACCCCGGCGCCGCGGCTGCAACCTACACCGACGACGCCAAGTACACGGTCTGCACATCCT
>CAZNSV010000516.1:0-2584 GCA_964575775.1 uncultured Desulfovibrionaceae bacterium | reverse complement strand
CGCCGCCTCGGTGACGATGTTCAGGTCCTTGTCGTACTTGAGGGGCGCCGCATACAGAAGATTGGCCACTTCGTGGGAGGCGCTGTCCGAAGACAGGGGCGGGATGAGGTTGGACGGCTCGCCGATGCTGCCCATGACGATGCGCCCCCCGAATTGAGGCTCCAGCGGAGTCGCATCAGCCAACGACTCGACCTGCTGGGCCTTCGGTCCCTTGTCCGCGACCGGAGTTGCATCCTCGGAAGAACAGGCCGCCAGCACCAACAGCAGCAGGGCAGCGGCCCAGAGCAGAGAAACGTGTCGCATCGGTAGCTTCCTTTGTGTTGCGGATTTTTCCATTTCACGTATCATGGGCGTGGCGCCGCGACGTTGCAGCGCAAATCCGCCCTCGCGTCTTCCCGGACGCCTCGCCCCTGTTACGGAGCAGTATGGAACAGAGCGCGGAAAAAGCCAAGCCTCTCTTGAAAAACTCTACCGCTTTGGATAAGTATACTGGCTACGCTGCCGGAAACCGCCTGGGGGGCCTGACGCGGCGTCGTCCGCCGTGGCCTCTGCCCACAGCGAGGCGTCAATGGGCCGCACCGCAGAGGTACTGATGCAAGGAGCTGGGAACACAGTATGGAAATGATCGACGAGGGGCGCGTCAAGTCCCTCCTCCAGGAGTTCGTCAAGGACTCCGTGCCCGAGTATATCCTCGATGGCGCCCAGTTCATCGTGAACAACGGCGGGGTGCAGAAACTGTCCCTGAAAAAGGGCGAAGCGGTCTGGGACGTGGAAGGCAACATCCAGGGGGACGACTTCCAGGTCTATGCCCCGGAAATCTCCATCCTGCTGCGGGACGGACACGTCACCTACAGTTGCAACTGTCCCGACTCCTTTTCCGGCGTCTGCAAACACGTGGGAGCCACGGCCCTCAAGCTCCTGGCCTCCCTGAGCACCAGCAAGGAAGAGGCCGCGCCCCTGCCCAAGATCGAGTGGCGCCAGACCTTCCGCTCCTTTTTCGCCACCGAGCCCGAACCCGAGCCGGGGCGCCACTACCTGATCTTCCGCTTCCACCCCGAGGCGGGGCGGCTGCAGGTGGCCTTTTTCCGGGCCCGCCAGAACAAATCCGGGCTCTCCACGGTGCACAACCCCGTGACCCTGGACCAGATCATCCGCAACCCGGACTGGAGCGAACTCTCGCCCCAGCTGCCCCTGGTCTCCAGGCAGATCGAACAGCTCATCGGCTACGACGGCCACCGGGTGGAGCTGCCCGACGGACTCCTGACCTGGTTTTTCCGGTGCCTGACCAACGAGTACTACCTCTTCTGGCGTGACGACGAAAGCCCGGTGCGCATCGAGGAAAAAACCATGCGCCTCATGCTCAAGCCCAAGCTCGGCGAGCAGGGTCTGAGCTTCGACGTCATGCTGGGGCGCGAGGGCAAGCCCCCCTTCTCCATCCTGGGGCAGGAGATCTTTTTCTACGGCCAGATGCCGCTGTGGGTCTGCTGGAACAAGAGCTTCTACCCGGTGCAGACCGGCCTGCACCCCACCCTGGTGCAGGAGCTGGTGGAGCAGACGCCCATCATCCCCCACAGCGACATCGCCGAGTTCCTGGACCGCGTCTGGACCCGACTGCCCGCCTCTGACCTGCACGAACAGGACGAGTTCCTGGAGCACATGAAGCCCATCTTCGTGCCCGCGCGGCACGATCCCAAGCTCTTCCTGGACGAGGAAGGCAGCCTGCTGACCCTGCACATCCAGAACGTCTACGAGACCGAGTTCGGCGAGATCAGTCTGCCCGGCCCCAACCCGGACTTGCAGACCGGCAGCTGCCAGTACGAGGGCAAGGCCTTCCTGATCATGCGCGACCAGGCCGCGGAAGCCAGGCTCACCCAGCAGCTCCTGGACCTCAATTTCCAACCCCGCAGTAACGCCATCTGGTTCCTGGAGCCCGAGGAGGCCATCACCTTCCTGCTCGATGCCTATCCCAAGCTGGTGCAGACCTACCGCATCTACGGGGAGCAGAACCTCACCCGCTACAAGGTGCGCCTGAGCCAGCCCGTGATCGTGGCCAAGCTCGAAAGCAAGGAAGAGGACAAGTGGTTCAACCTGGACCTGGCCGTGGAGTACGACGAGCAGCGCGTGCCCATCGAGAAGATCTGGAAGGCCTGGACCCAGAAGAAGCGCTACGTGCAGCTCAAGGACGGCTCGTACACCAGCCTGCCCGAGGCCTGGCTCAAGAAGCTGGCCCATAAGCTCAAGGCCCTGGGCTTCGATCCGGAAAAGCCCCCCCAGAAGCAGTTCAAGCAGTTCGAGGCCCCGGTGCTGGACAAGATCCTGGAGGATTTGCCCGACGTGACCACGGACTCCTTCTGGAACCGTCTGCGCACCAACATCCACAATTTCAAGGAAGTGGCCCAGCTGCCCACGCCCCGGGGGCTCACCGCCACCCTGCGCCCCTACCAGATTCAGGGGCTGAGCTACCTCAATTTCCTGCGCGAATACGGCTTCGGCGGCATCCTGGCCGACGAAATGGGCCTGGGCAAGACCATCCAGACCCTGTCCTTCCTGCTCCACATGAAAGAGCAGGGCGCCGACGCGCCCA
>CAZNSV010000515.1:0-2584 GCA_964575775.1 uncultured Desulfovibrionaceae bacterium | reverse complement strand
GAGCGCGATACGTCGCAGCGGAGTCGTCATAGGAGCCAGACCTCCACGGCCGTGCCCTGAGGCAGGCCTTCACGCTGGGCCTCCACACAGACCAGGCCCTGGGCCTGGACCAGGGTCTTGAGGAGGCCGGATTTGCCCAGGCGGGGCCAGGCCAAAGGCAGCTGGCCGGGGCGTTCCTCCAGGCTGACGCGCACGTAGTCCTCGCGCCCCTGTCGGGAAGAGAGGTTGCAGGCCAGCTCGGCGCGGCGCAGCAGGCGGCGCTGTGTGGAGAAGGCTTCGGGGTCGCCCCCCAGGTGCCGGAGCAGGGGCTGGCCGAAGAGCAGCATCACCACCTGGGCCGAGGCCACCTGACCGGGCAGCCCCAGTACGGGCTTGCCCATGGCCCGGGCCACGATGAGCGGCTTGCCCGGACTCACGGCCACACCGTGGGCCAGGATGGCGGCGTCGGGCAGGGCGCTCAGGGCCTGGATGCTCAGGTCGCGCACACCCACGGAACTGCCGCCGGACATGAACACCAGGTCGCACTGCTCCAGGGCCGCGCGCAGAGCGGCCGTCAGGGCCTCCAGCTGATCGGGCACGGCGGGAAAGACCCGAGCCTCGGCCCCGGCCTCCCGGACCATGCAGCTCAAAGCCAGGGTGTTCACGTCGCGCACCTGCCCCGGACGCGGGGTTTCATGCGGGGGCACCAATTCGTCGCCCGTGGAAAGGATACCTGCCACGGGGCGCCGGAACACGGGCAGCTCGGTGATGCCCAGGGCGGCCAGGAGCCCTAGCTCGGCGATGCGCAGACGGCGGCCGGGCCCGAGAACGGCCTCGCCCTTGCGGGCGTCCTCTCCGGCGAGCATGACGTTGTCGCCCGGAGCCAGGGAACGCAGGCCGTCGATGTAACCGCCCCCCAGGTCCTCGCTGTGCTCCACCATGAGCACGGCGTCCGCGCCCTCGGGCAGGGTGCCGCCGGTGGTGATGGCGGCGCACTGGCCGGGCAGCACCGGGAAGTCGGGCACCTGTTCGATGTGCACGGTACCGGCCAGCTGGAGATAGGCGCCACTGCCCTCGCCGGCGCCGAAGAGGTCCCGGGCCTGCACGGCGTACCCGTCCATGCAGGAGCGGTGCACCAGGGGCAGGTCCTCGGGAGCCTCCAGCTGCCGGAACAGAATGCGGTTGTGGCAGTCCGCCAGGGGCAGGGTTTGCTCCCCTACGGGTGTGAAGCCGCGCAGGAGCTCCCGGC
Organism: uncultured Desulfovibrionaceae bacterium; assembly: GCA_964575775.1. Classification (GTDB taxonomy): domain Bacteria; phylum Desulfobacterota; class Desulfovibrionia; order Desulfovibrionales; family Desulfovibrionaceae; genus CAZFCK01. Next base: position 1,356 of record CAZNSV010000515.1, on the reverse strand, counting down.
ACTCGGCGGTACTGACCATGGTGAAGAAGTCGTGCATGCAGTCCTTGTCGACCCTAGGCGGTCAGGTCTTCGCGTTTTTTCACGGCCTCGGCCTTGATGCGGTCCAGGAGCTCGGAGAGCACGGGCTTGACGTGCTCGCGCAGGTCCCCGGCCACCACGATGATCAAGAGATCGTCCCCGGGCTTGAGCGGGCCTTCGGCCGCCTGCACCACGATGCGGAAGATGCCGGGCTTCTGTTCGTATTCCTTGCGCAGGGCTTCCATGCGTTCGCGGTCGGGATGGACCTCGACCTGCTCCACGTTCTTGTGACCGTCCCGGGACCAGGCCCGGACCACGCCGTTGTGTGCCAGGACCATGCCCACGTTGTCGGTGAAGCCGGGTTCCTGCTTGAGCTGCTTGATGATGGCGCCTACGTCCATTGCGTTCCCTCCTTGGGCTGCGGTTCAGCCGTCATGCGGCGTTGCGCTCCTGTGTACGGGAAAAAGGCCCACTTTACCACCCTGCGTGGGAGGATTCATGCTTGCGCACCGGGTTTCGCCTCCTCGGGCACCAGGGGCAGCCGCACGCTCAGAGTGGTGCCCTCGGCGGCGGAGCTGTGCATGGTCAGCTCGCCGCCCTGCACCCGGGCGATGAGCCGGGCGGAGTAGGTACCCAGCCCGGTGCCCTGGTGCTTGCCGTGGGTGGCGTATTTCTCGAAAAACCGCGCGCGCATGGCTTCGGGCACCTCGCCCTGATTGTGGATCCGGACCTGGGCCTGCCCGCTGTCGCAGAGCTCCACCCGGACCACGCTGCCGGGGGGCGAGGCCTCCACGGCATTGAGCAGCAGGTTGGCGAGCATGCTGTAGCAGAGCAGCTCCTCGCCCCAGACGTAGCAGCGGTCCTCCGGACCCGGCGGCCGACCGGCCAGGAGCACCAGCACCGTCACCCCGGCGGGCTCGATCTTGTCCCGGGTTTCGCGCAGGATGTCCCGGACCACGCGCACGAGGTCCACCGGCGCGGGGGCCAGCTGGTAGCTGCCGGTCTCCATCTTGTAGAGGTCCAGGGACAGGTTGATGCTGCGCAGCATGCGGTAGCCCACCTGGCGGACGTGTTCCAGCACCTCGCGCTGCTCCGGGGTGAGGTTGTCGTCCTCCAACAACAGCTGGGGCAGGCCGATGATGCCGTTGAGCGGGGTCTTGAGATCGTGGCGGGAGATGCGCTCCATGTCCTCGCGCAGGAGCTCCGCCTGTTTGCGGCTCGTGATGTCGGTGAAGGTGCGTACGAAGCCCCCCCCGGGCAGCGGATTGTGGCGGATCTCCAGGCTGCGGCCGTCGGGCAGGTCCAGCTCGAAAAAGTAGGGCACCTTGCGTTGGGCGT
>CAZNSV010000514.1:0-2587 GCA_964575775.1 uncultured Desulfovibrionaceae bacterium | reverse complement strand
CTTGGCCCGCAGGTTGTCCTCGATCTTCACGATATCCAGCGACACTTTGGACAGCTGCTTGGGGATGAAGTCCACCGCCCCCAGCTCCAGGGCCTTGAGGGTCGCCTCGGCGCCCTCTGTGGTCAGGGAGCTGATCATCAGCACCGGACGCGGCATCTCCATCATGATGTGCCGCAAGGTCGTGAGGCCGTCCATGCGCGGCATCTCGATGTCCAGGGTCACCACGTTGGGGTTGTGGCGCCGGATCATCTCCAGCCCCTCCTGCCCGTCCCGCGCCGTGGCCACCACCTGGATCTCGGGATCCTTCTCCAGCATGGTGCTCAGGGCCTTGCGCATGAAGGCCGAATCATCCACCACCACTACACTGATCAAGAGCTTCTCCTTTCCTGAACGCCGCACCGGCCATAGTGCAGCGCAAAGTCAATTCCTGCAATGACTTGCAAATGCCATGCACAGTACATCCGAGCCCGGCACGAGCCCCCTGGCACTCCAGACCGGTTTCCCCGCAGCTGCGAGGCAACAATGCAACCGGTCCTCTTCAGGCTCTGGGGCAGCCAAATTCCTGTCATCACGCACTGAAATGTACCGGAAAAAACCCTGCGTTGCAATCCGTCGCCCCAAATAATAACTGAAGCGGAAAGCGCTTACCCCTTGCTCCGTCCACAGCGCCCCTGGGTCTGCCTCAGACCGCGCCCTGCCCTTCCAGCCAGGCCTGGAACATGAGCGCGTCCCAGAGGGGGTATTTCCAGTCCCGCGCCCCGCTCTGGTGCTCCTGCCAGAAACGCTGCAGCACCGTGGGCTCCAAGAAGCCCTCAGCCCGCAAGCGCCCCGGCGCCAGCAGCTCCGCCCCCCACTCCCGCAAGGGGCCCCGCAGCCAGTCCGCAAGGGGCACGCTGAACCCCATCTTGGGGCGCTCAATCAGCTCCCGGGGAACGTAGCGGTCCAAGACCCGGCGCAAGAGCCACTTGCCCCGCCCCTCCCGCCAGCGCAGGTGCAACGGCAGGCTCCAGGCAAACTCCACCACCCGGTGATCCAGGAACGGCACCCGGGTCTCCAGGCTCACGCCCATGGCGGCCCGGTCCACCTTCACCAGGATGTCGTCGGGCAGATAGCGCACCGCGTCCAGGTACTGCAGCCGCTGCAGGCCGTCCTGCAGAGGCGGGGGCGTCACGCCCCCCACCAAGGGGAGATCCCGCCCCCCCACCAAGGCCGCATGGGGGCGCTTCCAGTGGGCCACCAACTCCTCGCAGAGCGCCTCCCGCGTGGGCTGGGACAAAATGTCGCCCAGGAGCTGCAGCCTGTGCCCCAGCTCGGGACGCCGCAACACCTGTCCGGCCAGAAAACTCCAAACTCGCGGGGGCACCAGGTTCAAGACCTTGCAGCCCCTGCGCAACGCCGGGGGCAGGAAGCCCACCCGTTGCCAGAGCGTGCGGCTCCAGAAATAGGAGTTGTAGCCCAGGAACAATTCGTCCCCCGCGTCCGCGGACAGGCAGACCGTGACGTGCTCCCGGGCCTTGCGGGCAATGAGATGGGTGGGAATCTGGGATGCGTCGCCAAAGGGCTCGTCGAACAGTTCGGGCAAGCGCGGCACCAGGTCCAGGGCCTCGGCCGCGCTCACGTAGAGCTCGGTGTGTCGGGTGCCCAGATGCTCCGCCACCCTGCGCGCGTGCTCCGCCTCGTTGAAAGCCGGTTCCCAGAAGCCCGCCGTGAAGGTCCTTACGGGGGCGCCCCCCGCAGCCTGCATCAGGGCCACCACGGTGGAGGAATCGATGCCCCCGGACAAAAAGGCGCCCAGGGGCACGTCCGAGAGCATCTGCCCCTGCAGGGCCTGGCGCAGCAGCTCGTGCAGGCGCTCCTCCGCTTCCGCGTCGCTCCCGGTGAAAGGCGCCCGCGCACCGGCCTGGGCAGCCTCGGACATGCTCCAATAGGCCCTGGGCTCGGGCAGGGAGCCCGGATCAGCGGCCCGCACCGTGAGCCAGGTGCCTGGGGGCAGCTTGGCAATGCCCCTGTAGATACTCCAGGGCGCGGGGATGTACCCCCAGCGCAGGTAGGCGGGCAAGGCGCGGCGCTCCACCTCGCCCAGCCAGGCGGGATGCCGCCGCAGGGCCTTGAGCTCGGACCCGAAGAGCAACACCGGGCCGCACAGGCCGTAATACAGCGGCTTCTCCCCGACCCGATCCCGGGCCAGGGTCAGCGTCCGCTCCTGGCGGTCCCAGAGCGCAAAGGCGAACATGCCCACAAAACGCTTGAGCGCGGCCTCGACGCCCCAGGCAACGAAGCTCTCCAGCATGACTTCGGTGTCGGAATCGCTGCGAAAGCACGACCCCAGCCCCTCCAACTCGCGACGCAGGGCGGGATAATTGTAGATTTCGCCGTTGAAGCTGATGACGAAACGGCCGTCGCGGGAGTGCATGGGCTGGGCGCCGTTGGGGGAGAGGTCGATGATGGCCAGACGGCGGTGCCCCAAGGCGAGACCCGAGGCCGGGTCCGCCCACTGGCCGCAGGCATCCGGGCCGCGATGCCGCAAGGCCTCGCTCATGCGTTGCACCACGGCGAGCAACTGCTCCTGGCTGCTGTTGCCGGAGCG
>CAZNSV010000513.1:0-2592 GCA_964575775.1 uncultured Desulfovibrionaceae bacterium | reverse complement strand
GGAGCTGCGTGGTCTCCAGCAGGCGGTGCAGGGTCTCGGTGTCCGGCTCGGCAAAGCCGTAGAGCCGGTCGAAGAGGTGGAAATCCGTGAACACGGCGCTGAAGAGGTTGCGGTACTGGTCGCGGTTCTCGGGCCCCAGGGCGTGCTCGTCCACGAACAGGGTGCCGGAGTGGGGCGTGTAGAGCCCGGCCAGGACCTTGAGCAGGGTGGATTTACCGCTGCCGTTGCCCCCGGCGAGAATGAGCAGCTCGCCCTTGCGAAGCTCCAGGCTCAGGGGGCCCAGGGTGAAGGCGTCTCCGTTGCCCTGGCGGCCGTAGTGGTAGACCACGTGCTCCAGCCGGATGCGCTGGAAGGGGGCGTCGGGCTGGGGCGGCGCCTCGGGGCGGGTCTCCCGGGTCTCGTCCGCCGCGTCCAGCTCCTGTTCCAGCTCCTGCAGCTGGGTGAGGGCGATTTCGGCCTTGGTGAAGAAGGGGATGCCCAGCAGCAGCTGGAAGAGCGGCGCCACGGAAAAGAGCACCACCGCCACCACCGAGGCCGCGGTGACCATGTCCAAGTCCTCGAACTGGGGCAGCACGAAGACCACCGCGGCGATGAGCAGGAAGAAAAAGCCCCGGGTATACAGAAAGTTGCAGTTGGCGCGAATCTCCACCGCCGTCTTGAGCTCCCGGGTCCGGCGCGAGCGGGCCGCGATGTGGTTCGCGAAAAGGTCGTCACTGCGGGCGCTGTTGAGCTTGGCCTCCTTGAAGCCGTCCAGCAACTGCCCCACCGCGGCCAGAAAGCTGCCGTGCATGGCCCGCACCTGCTTCAGGTCCGTCACCACGGACTTCTGGGTGCGCAGGAACATGGCCAGCCCCACCACCTGGAGTACGATGACCACGCAAAAAGCCTTGAGGGAGAGCGAGGCGATGTAGAGGCTGGAGATGAGCAGCATGGTCAGGTTGGAGATGCCGTCCGCCGTGTAGCGCGTGGCCTCGATGATGACCTCGGTGTGCTCCATGAGGGCGCTCTGCACCCGGGAGCGGTCCAGCTCCTCGTAGCGGTCCAGCTTCACGCGGCGTAGCTTGTCCATGATCCGCACCTGGACGTCGTAGATCCAGCGGCTCACGGCCCCCAGGGCCTGGGTGAGCACGAAGCGGTCCCCGATGATGTACAGGGCCACGCTGATCAGGAACAGCCCGAGAAAACGGAAGTTTTCCGTACCGCCGGTGATGTTGGCCACGGCGCCGTTGATGAAGACCACGGACAGGGCCTCGAAAAAGCCCGAGAGCAGGCCCATGCCCACAATGAGCTTGAGCCTGGGGCCGACCAGGCTGGTCAGCAGGGCAATCAGGCGGGATTTGAACGGGATCATGAGCCCCACCGCCCCCTGAGGACGTACCGGCCCGCCCCCGCGTGGCCAATGCACAACGCGGGTGGCGAGCCGGGCTCGAACGCGTCAAGGGCGGACAAAGCGACTAGGCCTGGCCCTTGGCCTCGGCGGCCTTGGCCTTGCCGGTCTCGTACTCCGCCTTGAAGTCCTTTTTGGCGCACTCCAGGTCCAGGTCGAACAGGGTGCCGCCCAGGGCGAAGTGCTTGGTGAAGACCTTGCCCAGGGCATAGGTGCAGGCGCCCCCAACGAGACTCATGCTCACCGCGCCGGTGGTGTAGCCGATGACGGGGATGAACTTGAGCATGCTGGCCAGGGGGGCGGCGGTCAGGGCCGGAACCGCGCTGCCCACCAGGGTGCTGATGATGTTCTTGCCCATGTCCTTGCGGAAGGGCACGCCGTAGATCTTGGCCAGGCGGGCGAGCATGTCCAGCTGCACGGCCATGAGCCCGGCGAAGTCCACCAGGGGAATGGGCACCAGCCCGATGCCCAGGGACCAGTAGACCCGGTTGCGGACCAGTTCCTCGGCCTCGCGCAGCTGGGCCTCGGGGGAAAGAACGGCAACGACTTCTTCACGTTGTGCTTCGCTCATGACAGTTCTCCTCGGCACAGCCCCTCCGGCTGCCGACCTGGTACGGATGAGGACGAAAGGATTACAGTCCACCGTGTGACGGAATGCTATCCGGAGTTCCAGGAGCCTGTCAATTCGGAATCCACAACACTGTCGCTGTCCGCTGTGGTCGGGTTGCGCTGTGCGGGGGCAACGGCTGCCCTCAGGGCGCTGCCACCCGCAAGGTCAGCTCCCGCTCCAGCAGCGGCGCGGCCTTGATGCCCCCGCAGCTGGACTTGGCCACCAGATGCACCCGCAGCGCCAGACGGTACTCGCCCGGGAGCCCTGCCCGCAGCCGCGTGGTGGGGAAGCCGGTCACGGTCTCCACCCGCCCCCCATTGGGGGCGGACAGCACGTCCACCAGCACGCTCACGTAGAAATCCAAAGGGGGGCGCGACGGCTCCAGCACCAGCTCCAGCACGGCCCATTCCCCGGGCGCGGCGGCAAGCTCGGTCTGCAGCGGCTGGGCCGAGAAGCGCGGCGTGGTCAGGGGGCAGGCCTGCGGCTCGGCGTCGCCGGCCTCCTGTGCGGCCTCCTGCGCGGCCGCCGGTGCGATCCAAAAGGCGCAGGACCAGAGCATCAGCACCAGCAGCGTCAGGCGCACGGCTCGCCCCCT
>CAZNSV010000512.1:0-2601 GCA_964575775.1 uncultured Desulfovibrionaceae bacterium | reverse complement strand
CCGTTGATGGGGTTGTTGATCTCGTGGGCCACGCCCGCGGCCAGTTCCCCCAGGGAGACCAGCTGGGCCGAGCGCATGGCCTCGGCCATGAGCCGCTTCTTGTCCGTCACGTCCCGGGCGATGGTCAGCAGGGCTTCGCTGGTGCCGTAGACAATGGGCACGGAGACCATCTCCACGTTGCGCAAGCGCCCCTCGTCCTGTCCCAGGAGCACTTCCACCAGAGCCGTGGGGCCGCGCCGCGCGCGGGCGGCTTCGAACTGGGCCACCAGGCGGGGCGCCTCGGACTCCGGCGCCAGGGCGGTGAGTTGCCGCCCCTGCAGCGCCTCGGTGTTTGCCACCTCCAGCAGGGCGACGGCGGCCGGGTTGGCGAAGAGGATGCCCTCCGGGCCGTGCACGAAGATGGCTTCGGGCGAGAGCTCGGTGATGCTGCGGTAGATGTGCTCGGCCTCCTGCCGGGCCCGTTCGGCGGCCTTGCGCTTGGTGACGTTGAGGACCACCACCATGCCGGCCTGCACCTGCCCTTGTTCATCCAGAATGGGCAGGGTACGCAGCTCGAAATCCTTGCTCTGATAGATCTGTTCCAGAAATCCGCTCTGACCGACCAAGGCCGCTTTGAATAGTTGGGTGCAGGGCTCCGCGATGTCGAGGGGCATGAACTCCTCAATGGTGCGCCCAAGCACGTCCGCGGTGCTCAAGCCCAACCCGGCCAGTTCGGTGCCGTCGGCCAGGATGAAACGCAGGGAGCGGTCGAAGAGCCCGACGATGCCGTCGGGGAAGTTGGCGGCCAGGGTGCGGTAGCGGGTCTCGCTGGCCTTGAGGGCGTCCTCGGCGGCCTTGCGTGCGCTGATGTCCGTGGCGATGCTGCACAGGGCATAGGGCTCCTTGTCGGCATGGCACAGGGCGAACTGCTGCACCAGGAGGGTACGCCCGGCTACCTGCAGCTCCAGGGTCTGTCCCGCGCCCTTGGCGCAGGCCTGCTGGTGCGCGGTCTGCAGAATGCCAGCCGTTGCGGCATCGAACAACTGGGCCGGAGTCTTGCCCAGGACCTGATCCTTGGACACATGCAAAAAGCTTTCGAACTGGGGATTGACCTGCAGATAGCGCCCCTCCAGGTCCTTGAGCGCGATGGCGCTGGGCGAGTGGTCCATGATGCCCTGCAACTGACCGTAGGTGCGGGCCAGTTCCTCGGTGCGCTCCGCCACCTGGCGTTCCAAAAGTCTGCGCCGGACTTCCAGCTGCCGGACCCGCCCCCTGTGGAGCAGGTAGAGCAGCACGATCACGGACAGCAGCACCAGGGCCCGGAACCAGTTCGTCTGCCAGAAGGGCGGCAGGATCACCAGTTGCAGCCGCAGCCCGTCTTCATTCCAGTACCCGTCACTGTTGGCCGCCCGTACCCGGAAGACGTAGGAGCCGGGTGCCAGGTTGGTATAGGTGGCGGTGCGGGCGTAGGCATTGTCCACCCACTCCTGGTCGAACCCTTCCAGCATGTAGGCGTAGCGGTTTCGGGTAGGGTTGGCGAAGTCCAGGGCGGCAAAGGCGAAGGTGAAGAACAGGTCCTTGTAGGACAGGGTCAGCTTGTCCAGGTCCGCCAGGTTACGCCCCAACGCCAAGGGGCGGTTCATGACCCTGAGATCAGTGAACACCACCGGGGGGCGGTGGGTATTGGGCAAGATGCGCTCCGGATCGAACCAGGTCAGCCCCTGCAACCCACCGAAGAACAACTCGCCCTTGGCGTTCTGGAAGGTGCTGTTCTCCAGGAAGTTGTAGCCCTGGAGCCCCTCACGGGGGGAGTAGTTGCGCACCTCGCCGCTGGCTGGGGCAAAGCGGCTGAGCCCCCGCAGGGTGGCCACCCACAGGACTCCATCCTTGTCGCGCTGCAGGGCCGCCACGGCCTCCCCGGCAAAAGGAAAGCCCTGGGCCGTGGTGAAATGCTCGAAACGCTGCTCGGCAATGTGAAAGCGGGTGAGCCCCTTGTGGGTCCCCACCCAGAGGGTGTCTTCCGTGTCGCCGGGCAGCAGGGCCGTGACCCGGTCGTCGAGGATGCCCTGGGGGTTGGCGGGGTCGAAGGCCCAGTGCTCGAACTGACCGGTGGCGGGGTCGAGACGGTTGAGCCCCTTGCTGGTGCCCAGCCAGAAGAACCCGCCATGCTCGAGGAAGTTGCGCACCCGGTTGTGGCTCAGGGCGTGCGGATTCTCGGGATCGGCCTTCCAGCGCGTCACCTCCCCGGTGCGTTTGTCCAGACGGTTGAGCCCCGCCCGGCTGAACCCGATCCAGAGGCTGCCCTTGCCGTCGTCGTACATGTTGTAGACGTTGAAGTGGCTCAGGGAATTGGGGTCGTCCGGGCGCTGGGTGTACTGCAGATACTCCCCGGTCTCCGGGTCCAGACGCAGCACCCCGACATCGGCCGTGCCCACCCAGATGTAGCCCTCGGGATCGTAGCTGAGGGCGCGGATTTCAACCGAGGGAAAGCTGGCGGGGTCTTCGGGGTCCGGTTTGAAGACCCGCACCTGCCCGGTTGCGGGATCGTAGAGGTTGAGCCCGCCGTAGGACGTTGATAGGCCGGGTGTGGAAGCGCAGCAATGCGTTAAGCTAACCGGTACT
>CAZNSV010000511.1:0-2604 GCA_964575775.1 uncultured Desulfovibrionaceae bacterium | reverse complement strand
CCTGCTGCAAGGGCCCGCCGCCCAGGCAGCCTTCAACCTGGACCGTCGCCAGGCCCGGGAGATCGTGGAGGCGCTGCTGCAACATCCGGCAGTCTGGTCCGTGGCCCTGGTGGACGACTTCCACAGCCCCCTGGCCCTGGGCAAGGTGCCGGAAAAGCAGGTCACTCCCACCTTCCTGGAGGAACTGCTCCTGGGCGAGGTGCGGGAGTTGCACCTGGAGCTGGACTATGAACCCGCCGGACACGTGGGCGTCCTGCAGGTGACCATGGGCTATCTGAACCTCGGAGAGGGGCTGCGCCAACGCATCCTCGGCATGCTGTTCTTCGATTTCGCCAAGTTCCTGCTACTGGCCCTCATTGTGGGGCTGGTGGTCTATCGTTCCGTGATCAAACCCATCATGAATTTTTCCACCCGCATCCGCAGGATCGACCCTTCCCAGCCCCAACCACTGCAGCTCGACATCCCCCTGGCGCAACGCCGCAACGAGTTGGGATTGATGATGCAAACCGTGCTCAAGGTCTTCAATGCCTACGCCGTGAGCTTTTCCCGCCGGGAAAAGCTGGAGGCACAACTGCAAGGCATGAACAGGCAACTGGAAGAGAAGATCACCAAACGCACCCAGGATCTGCAGCAGCAGACCCAGCTCCTGCGCCAGGAAATCGCCGACCGCACCGCTGCCGAGGAGAGCCTCACGGAACAGCACGCCTTTCTCAACGCCCTGTTCGAGAACATCAAGGCCGGAATCCTGGTCTTCGATCCCCACAAGGGGCGGGTGGTGGAGGTCAACTCCGTGGTGCACGAGATGCTCCAGATCGAGACCGGCACGGACCTGGAGCAGGCCTGCGCCGGGCAACCGGTCCTCTTCACCAGCCACAAGCGCAGCTACGACATTCTCTGCCCCGAGACCGAAGACGTGCCGAGCTTTGCCGAGGGCTCCCTGACCCTGCCCGACGGAAGGATCATTCCCGTTGCCCGGCACCAGTTTCCCGTCCACCTCATGGGGCACGAGCACATCGTGCAGATCATCTTCGACATCACGGAAGAAAAGAACCTGGAACGGCAGCTGGGCATCGCCCAGCGTCTGGAATCCATCGGCCTCCTGGCCGCGGGCATCGCCCACGAGATCAACACCCCCATCCAGTACATCGGCGACAGCATCAGCTTCATGAAAGAGTCGGCTGCGGAACTGACCCAGCTCCTCGAGGAGTTCAAGGAGCTGTTGCAGGCGGCGGAGCAGTGCCCAGACCTTTTGCCACTGGTGGAGCGCATCAAGGAGATCATCGAGGAGATGGACCTGCCCTTCCTGCTGGAGCAGTTCCCCCGGGCCTGCAACATGGCCCAGGGGGGGGTGCAGCACATCTCGGGCATCGTCCTGGCCATGAAGAATTTCTCCCACGCCGGGAGCGAGGAGATGAAACCCACGGACATCAACAAGGCCCTGGAGACCACGGCCGTGGTGGCCAGGAACGAATGGAAGTACGTGGCCGAGCTGGAACTGGACCTGGACCCGGAGCTGCCCCTGGTGGATTGCCTGCCCGGCGGGATGAACCAGGTCTTTCTGAACATCCTGGTCAATGCGGCTCACGCCATCAAGGAAGTGGTCACCGAGGGCGAGACCAAGGGACGCATCGGCATCGCCACCCGCGTGGAGGGCGACCACGCCGTGATCACCTTCCGGGACTCGGGCTGCGGCATGACACCCGAGACAATGAACAAGATCTTCGACCCCTTCTTCACCACCAAGGAGGTGGGCAAGGGCACCGGCCAGGGCTTGGCCATCGTGCACGACATCGTGGTCAACAAGCACAACGGCTCCATCACCGTGGATTCACAGCCCGGCCTGGGCTCGGTGTTCGAAATCAGGATTCCCTTTCTGCAGCCGGACAACAGAGGGTAGCACCATGAAGAAACGCATCCTGTTCGTGGACGATGAACCCAAGATCCTGGAAGGCTTCCGCCTGATGCTCTTTTCCCGGCGCAAGGAGTGGTCTGCGGTGTTCGCCGAGAGCGGGGAGGCCGCGCTGCGGCACCTGGAGGCAGGGCATTTCGACGCGGTGGTGGCCGACATGCGCATGCCGGGCATGGACGGTGCACAGTTGCTCAGCCGCATCCAGGAAAGCCACCCCGATACGGTGCGCATCATCCTTACGGGTTTTTCCGATGCGGATGCCGCCATGCGGGCGGTGAAACCGGCCCACAGCTTCCTGATGAAACCCTGCTCTCCGGAGTTGCTGCAGAGCGTGCTGGACAGGGCTTTCGCCACTGCGTCCATCCTGACCAACCCCAGGCTGCGCAGCGTCATCGCCGGGATCGACTCCATGCCCGCCCTGCCCGACATCTACCTGCGCATCGTGGAGGAGTTGGCCAAGCCCGAGCCCTCGCTGCAGGCCATCGGCCGCCTGGTGGAGCAGGACGTGGCGGCCTCGGCCACCATCCTCAAGGTCATCAACTCCGCCTTTTTCGGCCTCGTCAACCGGGTGACCAACCCCTCCCAGGCCGTGGCCCTGCTGGGCATCGACATCCTGCAGGGGCTGATCCTGGGCCTGCATCTCTTCAGCAAGGGCTCGGAGACCCCCCTGCCGGGTATGTCCGTGCGCCTGCTCT
>CAZNSV010000510.1:0-2610 GCA_964575775.1 uncultured Desulfovibrionaceae bacterium | reverse complement strand
AGGCCGTGTGCCGCCGCTTCGAGCACACCTTTTCCCGTTACAAGACCCTGTTCAGCGACGCTCCCGTGGGCTTCGTCACCCTCGACGAGGACGGCCTCGTGGTGGAGGCCAACGCCAGGGCCGAGCAGCTCCTGGGGGTGGGAACTTCGCTCCTCGGCAAGCCGTTTACCGCCTGTCTGGCCACTGGGCTGCAATAGTTTTCCATCGGCTTGCGGCGGGCCATCTATGTGGGGCAGGGCTTTGCTTTCGAAGCTCGAGTGCGGGGGGCGGATGACAGGAACGCAACGCCCCCCTCGCCGGTGTCTGGCCAGGACGGCGCGGCAGCGGGCCCCACGCCGGACGGCACCTATCTGCTGATCCACATGGCTTCCTCCCGCACCGAGGAGGGCAAGAGCCTCTGCCTGGCCGCCCTGGCGGACATTTCCCAGCGCATCTGGGCCGAACGCGCCCTGAGCGAGATCACGGAGCGCTACCAGGTGGCGGTGGAGAACTCCGGTGACGCCCTGTGCATCATCGGCGGCACCCCGCCGAACATCCTCTTTGCCAACCCGCGCTTCAGCACCCTCTTCAATCTGGACGACCCAGACCACGATTCTCCCCTGGCCGCCGTGCTGGCCCGCCTGCACCCCACGGACCGGGCCCTCATGGAGCAGCGCTTCCAGGCCCGCCTGGCCGGAGAAACGCCGCCCTCACGCTACGAAGTCCGTTTGCTGCAGGGGCGCGATGTCCTCTGGCTGGACTTCGTGGCCGGGCGCATCGAACTGCGGGGGCAGCCCGCGGTGCTGGGCATCTTTCACGACATCACGGCCCGCAAGGAGGCCGCGGCGCAACGCGAGTGGGAACTGCGCCGTCTGGAGGCCCTGCAGGCCCTCACCGAGATGCATGACCAGCCCATCCGCGACATCATGGATTTCGCCCTGCAGCAGGCCGTGGAACTCACGGGCAGCGAATACGGCTGCATCTACATGCTCAACCCACCGGAAACGCGCATGAAGGTCTATGCCTGGAGCGCCAGGACCGGTGGGCGCTGCGCGGTGCCGGGGGGCGAGCGCAGTTTCCCGGTGACGCAGGCCGGTATCTGGGGCGAGGCGGTGCGGCGGCGCGAACCCTTGCTCATCGACACCTATGAAGACTCGCCCCTCAAGAGCGGCCTGCCTCCTGGGCATGTGGAACTGCGGAGCGTCTGCTGCGCCCCCATCGTGCGTAAAGGGCGGCTGCACGCCGTGGTGGGCGTGGCCAACCGCGAGAGCCCCTACTCCCAGACCGAGGTGCGGGTGCTCGAACTGCTCATGGAACGTTGCTACGGCATCTGGGACAACCGCAAGATGCAATCCCGGCTGCGCGGGGCCAAGCAGCGGGCCGAAGAGGCGAACCGCAAGAAGTCCGCCTGGTTGGCGGACATGAGCCACGAGATCCGCACCCCCCTGTCCGGTATCATGGGCCTGTTGCAGCTGTTGGACGAAGGCAACCTGGATCCGGAGCAGCGCCACTATGTGCAGCTCTGCCGGGACTCCAGCCGCAACCTCCTGGGCCTGCTCAACGAGGTCCTGGACTTTTCCCGCATCGAGGCCGGTCGCGTCCCCAGGGTGGAGGAACCCTTCTCCCCGGGCGAACTGGCCCAGCAGTTGAGCATCTTTTTTCAGGAGCAGGCCCGGCAGAAAGGCCTGCGTCTGGACTGCAGCGTGGCCGAGGACTTGCCCCAGGAGGTCCTGGGCGACCCCAACCGCCTGCAGCAGGTGCTCATGAACCTCCTGAGCAATGCCGTAAAGTTCACGGACCAGGGCGAAGTGGGGCTGAGCGTGACCGCGAGCCCGCCCTACGCGGGTCAGGACGGTGTAACCTGGGCGCGTCTGATCTTCACTGTTTCCGACACCGGGCAGGGCATCCCGGAAAACAAGCGCCATAGGCTGTTCCAGCCCTTCATCCGCGGCGAAACCGGCACCCGGCGCATCCCGGGCACAGGGCTCGGGCTGTCCATCGTCAAGCGCCTGGTGGAGTTCCTGGGCGGGGAGGTGGATTGTCGCAGCCGAGAGGGGCGGGGTACCCGGTTCATCTGCAACATCCCCTTCAGGCTGCTCCCCGCGCAACGCGGCGAGGTTCCCTACGCCGTGCGGGGTGTCGAACCGGTCCAGGAGGTCCTGACCGTCGCGGAGGTGCCCCACTGCACCCGACGTATCCTGCTGGCCGACGACGACACCGTGAGCCTGCGCATCATGGAAATCTTCCTGCGCCGCAACGGCTGCTGCGTGACCCTGGCCACGGACGGGGACGAGGCCCTGGCGCTGGCCCAGCGGCAGCCCTTCGACGTGCTCATCCTCGACCTGCAGATGCCGGGCAAGAGTGGCGCGGAAATCCTGGAGGCCGTCCGGGGGGGGCGTTGCAAAGCCCAACATCCGGACGTGCCGGTTCTGGTGCTCACGGCCCACGCCATGCCCGAGACGGGCGTGCTGCTCAAGGCCCTGGGCGTCACGGCCCTGCTGGTCAAGCCCCATCCTCTGGAGCAGATCCTGGAATTGTTGCGCTCTCTGCCCCTTGCCCCTGCCGAAAGGGGCGACGTAACGCCCCAGGAGGTGGATGCAAGCATCGACCCGACCTCCGCCGAGTGACCCG
>CAZNSV010000509.1:0-2615 GCA_964575775.1 uncultured Desulfovibrionaceae bacterium | reverse complement strand
CCGTCACGGCAGGCCTGGGACATTTTTTGTTGTACGACGGTCTGTTGCACCCGCAGGTCAGCTGGTTTTTCCATGTCCTGCTGGGTCTGGCTCCACTGGGAGCGACAGCGCGGGAAGAACCGCCCCACCCCTAGCCGGGACCGGCCCCTCGGGTGCATTGACAGGTCACGGAAGAACCGGGCAGAAGGGCAACGGGCCGAGGGTGACCCGGAACTCTGCCGGGCTTCTTTCGCCGCTCCACGCTGGTATTGGAGAACTTCATGAAGAAATTGCTGTTGCTGGGCCCTGCCCTGCTGCTGATGATCGGCCTGGTGGTGGGGGTGAAAATCTACGCCGCCCACACGGTGGAAACCAAGCTGCGCAGTGCCACCGAACGCATCAAGAAACAGGCCGACGTGGATTTCCAGGACGTGGAGGTCCAGCTCTTCGGCCTGAACCTGGTGGTCAACGGCGTGGACGTGGCGTTGCCCACTGGGCAGAAGCTGCACATCGCCGCGGTGGTGGTGCACGACATCGACATCAAGAACAAACCGCCCCTGCACGCCCGGGTGGAGCTCAGGGACTTTGTGGTCGCGGTGAACGAAGAGAACTTCGGACACGAATTCGAGTCCTTGCATGAACTCGGTTTCGCGGTGCTCCAGGGGAACCTGAACCTGGACTATGCCTATGATCCCGCGGCCAAGACGCTGGTGTTGCGCGATTTCCAGGCCGTGCTGCCTGGGGTGGCGCGGGTGGAGGCCTCGGTGGCCCTGTCCGGTTTCGATCTGGAAAAGGCCAAGGCCCTGGACTTCGACGACCTGGTCATCGACTCACTGCGTTTCCATTACGACGATCAGGCCCTGTTGCGCACCATGGTCCTGGAGACCCAGAAGACGGAGCAGGAAATCGTCGGGTTCCTGGTGGACGGCCTGCGCGAGGACATGGAGCGCGCCAAGGCCCGCAATCAGCTGGAAGCCGTGAAGACCATGCAGGAACTCATCACCTTCATCGAGACCCCCCAGGGGCTGGTGGTGGATGTGGCCCTGGAGCGGCAGGTCTCGGTACAGCAGATCATGCTTGCCCGCAAGATCACGGAAATCCTCAAACTCTTCAGCATCAAGGTGGAGGCAGTCAGTTGAGCCGACAACCCCGTGTCATTTCGCTCCTCCGCGTGCTGGGCCTGTGTTGCGGCCTGGTCCTGCTGCTCTCTGCCGGTCCCGCGACGGCCAGCTCGCTGCACCTGCTGCAGGAGCGCTCCACCACCGGGGGCACCGAGTTCGAGAAGATCTGGGAATACAAGCCGTCCCTGGTGACCACGGTCTACGCCCGAGACGGCGCCGTGCTGGGCTACCTCTACCGCGAGAAGCGCTTCCTGGTGGAGCTGGCGGACCTCAGCCCCACGCTGCTCAACGCCTTTCTCGCGGCCGAGGACAGCGCCTTCTACGAACACGAGGGCATCGACCTCACGGCCATCTTCCGGGCCCTGGGCAAGAACATCACGGCCGGGGACATCGTGCAGGGCGCCAGCACCATCACCCAGCAGGTGGTCAAACGCCTGCTGCTCACCTCCGAGAAGAGCTACGCCCGCAAGATCAAGGAGGCGATCCTTGCCTATCGCCTCGAACACCAGATGAGCAAGAACGAGATCCTGACCATCTATCTCAACGAGATCTTTTTCGGCTCCAACGCCTATGGCGTGGAAGCCGCAGCCAGGACCTACTTCGCCAAGCACGCCAAGGACCTGCACCTCGCGGAGGCCGCCCTGCTGGCTGGCCTGCCCAAGGCGCCCACGCGCTACAATCCCTTCCGCTTTCCCGAGGCCGCCCAGACCCGCCAGCACTACGTGTTGGGGCGCATGCTGGAACTGGGCTGGATCACGCCCCAGGAGTACGAGGAGGCCATGGACTACGAGCTGGTCTACAAGAGCCTGCCCGACCCCTCCTGGACCGTGGGTGCCTACTACCTGGAAGAGGTGCGCCGCTGGCTCGTGGACACCTTCCCCGCCAAGCTCAAGGAATCCGGAGCCACCACCTGGGGCCGCGAAGGCAGCGACATCGGCTACGAAGCCGGGCTGGAAATCTACACCGCCATCGACCTGGAGCACCAACGCGCCGCCGAAAAGGCCCTGCGCGACGGCCTGGTGGCCTCCACCAAACGACGCGGCTGGCGTGGCCCCCTGCAGGAGCTCACGGCCGCGGAGTTCGACGCGTTTCTCAAGGACAATCCCCTGCCCACCACCGCCGCCAAGGACGACTGGGTCAAGGCCCTGGTCCTGGCCGTGGATGCCAAGGGCGCCCAGGTCCAAGTGGGGGCGCACAAGGGCGGCATCCCGGTGAGCAGCATGACCTGGTGCCGCAAGCCCAACCCCAACGTCACCCCGGAAGGCGCGGGCAAGATCGGCGACGCCCGCCGGGTGCTCAAGCCCGGCGACGTGGTCTGGGCCTCCCTGGCCGAAGCCCCCGAAACGGACAAGCCGCTGCAGCTCGAGCTGGAACAGTGGCCCGAGATCCAGGGCGCCCTGGTCTCCATGGAGCCGGGCACCGGCGACGTGGTGGCCATGGTTGGCGGCTACGACTTCGCCGCCAGCCAGTTCAACCGCGCCACCCAGGCCATTCGGCAGCCGGGCTCGGCCTTCA
>CAZNSV010000508.1:0-2625 GCA_964575775.1 uncultured Desulfovibrionaceae bacterium | reverse complement strand
CGGGTGGCCTCCCAGGTGAGCAGGGCGTCGAAGGCCAGGCTGCGTTCCGGGGTGTCCAGGCTTTCGTAATGGGGCAACAGCTCGGGGAACTCCCGGGCCAGAAAGGCACGCACGGAGCGCTCCTCGTGCCGTCCGAAAGCCGCGGCCACCTCGCGGTAGCGCTGCAGCAAAGGGCGCGCAGGGCGGGCGACCTTGAGCCGATGCCCCACCTTGTAGAGCATGGAATTGCCCACAAAGGCCACCTGGGAGTCCAGGGGGCTGGGGGGCAAGGGCCGGGGCGGGGGCGCGAAACGGTGGGCGTCCGTGCCCAGGGGCAGGTACTCCACGTGGGAGAAGCCCAGGTCCCGCAGGGCCGCGATGTTGTCGGCGTCCCAGGTGAAAATGGCCGTGATGGGGCTGACCAGCTTATGGTACAGGGAGAGGATGAGCTGGGGGTTGTCCACGAACCAGGAGGCCAAGGGGAGTTCCAGGCGCTCCAGCAGGTCGATGAGCACGCCCTCCCTGTCCACGCCCAGGTGGTTGATGGTGAACACGAAATCCGGGCGGAACTCCAGCACCGCGGCCAACAGCTGCTCCACGAACTCGCCCCTGCCGATCTCCATGTCCGCCAAGGTCACGGCCCGGTGCTCCACGCCCAGGCGGCGGCAGGCCGCGGCGATCTCGCCCATGAGGAAGTACTGGCTGGTGAGCAGGAGCATGCGCGGTTGGGCGGATTGGAACTTGGGATACCGGGCCTTGGCCCAGAAATCGAAACTGCTGCTGGCGACCAGGGCTTGGCGCAGCTCGGCGTAGTAGCTCGGATCCAGCCGCTGGTACACGGGGTTCACGACAGGCAGCAGGGGGCGCCCCTGCTGCTCCATCTGCCAGGCCGTGAGCCGTTTCAGGGCCTCGGCCGGGTCGGGCTCGTCGATCCAGAGCACCCTGGGTTCGGCGGCGTGGCGCTCCCGGACCCTGGTGACGGCCAGGATGGGGGCTTCCTTGTCCAGCACGGCCACGGGGCCGGAGCTTTCCGCCAGCAGCTGCTCCAGGGCCCGCCCCAGTCCGCTGCCCAGCAGCACGGGCAGGGCCTGGGGTTTTTCCCGCCAGGGGCGCAGCAGATCGGTTTCGCGCTGGGCCCCACCGCGCCCCGCCAGGTGCTGCACCTTGTCGCCCACGAGCAGGCGCACGTCGGAGAGGGTCTGGTCCGGTGCGGTCACGGCTTGCGCGCGGTAGGCGAAGGTGGCTTGCATGCGTGGGGGGCTACCAGCTGCTGATGTTGGGCCTGTGGAAATAGAACTCGATCCGGTTGTTCATGAAGCGGTTGGCGTCGGACGTGTTGGGTACCAGGGGCTGGGAGTCGGCATAGCCCACGGCCTTGAGGCGCGAGGGCTGGATGCCCCCTTTCTGGATGATGTAGTGCAGGGCGGCTCCGGCGCGGGCCGAGGTCAGCTCCCAGTTGGAGGGGAAGCTGGGGTCCTTGCTGGCGAGCCGATCGTCGGTGTGCCCGCGGACCACGAGGTCGAAGTTGTGCTCCTTGAGAAAGGCGATGACCTTGTCCAGGACCTTGGCGGCATCGGGCTTGATGATGGCCTTGCCCTGCTCGAACACCAGGCCGTTGGGCACGCGCATCACCACGCCCTGGTCGTCCGAAGCGATTTCCGAGGTCTCCTTGAGCTCCGGGTCGTCCACCACCAGCTTCTTGAGCTGCAGCACCATGCCCAGGAGCACCCGGTTGTCCTCGGAGAGCTCCACGTCCTTGCGCTCGAAGCGGGATGGGGAAAAGGCCGCGAACTCGGCGTCGGGCCGCTTGGTCTGGACCCCGAAGGCGTTCTGGATGGAGCCCATGAGGGTGCGGAACTTGGTGATGTCCTGGTTGGCGAAGGACAAGAGCAGCACGAAGAAGCAGAGCAGCAGCGACATCATGTCCCCGAAGGTGGCCATCCACAGGGGCAGACCTTCCTCGCAGGGCTTGTCGTCCCCTTTTTTCGGGGGTGGTGGGGGCGCCGCTTCCTTCTTCTTCTTGGCCATGCCTATTTCCCGCCTTCACGCTGGCTGGGAGGGATGAAAGAGTTGAGCTTTTCCTTGACGATGTTGGGGTGCTCGCCGTTGAGAATGGAGATGACCCCTTCCATGGTGATCTCCATGTAGGTCACCTCTTCGTTGGAGCGCTCCCCCAGCTTGTTGGCCAGAGGAAGGAACACGGCGTTGGCCAGCACGGCGCCGTAGAGGGTGGTCAAGAGGGCGATGGCCATGGCCGGGCCGATGGCCGAGGGATCGGACAGGTTCTGCAGCATGGCCACCAGGCCGATGAGGGTACCGATCATACCGAAAGCGGGGGCAAAGGTGCCCATGCCCTTGAAGACGTTCTGCCCCTGCAGGTGGCGTTTCTTCATGGCCGTGATCTCGAAGTCCATGACCGAGCGCACCAGGGCCTCTTCGGTACCGTCGGCCACCAGGAGGATGCCGCGCTGCAGGAACGGGTCCTGGACATTGGCCTTTTCCAGGGCCACCAGGCTTTCCTTGCGCGCGGTTTCGGCAAGCTGCACGATCTGGCGGATGTTGGCCGTGGGGTCCGGGGCGGAGCTGAAAAAGGCCTTCATGCCCACCTTGATGGAACCGAGCACGGTCTTGAGCGGAAACATGATG
>CAZNSV010000507.1:0-2629 GCA_964575775.1 uncultured Desulfovibrionaceae bacterium | reverse complement strand
GGCGGATCCACCAGGCGAAGTCCTCGGCCTCGTGCGCTTCCCAGGCAAAGAGCGGATTGCCCCACAGCTGCCCGGTGGCGCTGAAATAATCCGGGGGCACTCCGGCCACGGCCAGGGGGCGCAGGTCGTCATCGAGCTGGAACAGCTGCGGCGCGGCCCAGACATCGGCACTGTCGTAGGTCACGTAGATGGGCAGGTCGCCGATGCAGTTCACGCCCAGGCTGTTGCAATGGGCGCGCAGGGCCTGCCACTGCCGGGCCACGAGGAACTGGACGCAGCGCTCCCGCTGGATGGCCGGGGCGGCCTCGTCCTGCCAGGCGGCCAGGGCGGCGCGGTCGCGTCGGCGCAGGGGCTCGGGCCAGTGCTCCCAGGAGCGCCCCCCAAAGTGGTCCTTGAGGGTGACGAAGAGCACCCAATCGTCGAGCCAGTGGGCCTCCGAGGCGCAGAAGTGGCGAAACGCCCGGTCCGAGAGCAGGTCCGGGGCGTGCCTGGCCAGCACCTTGTCCAGCAGGGCGCGGCGCGAGGCCGCCACGGCGGGAAAGTCCACCCGGCGCGGGTCAGCGTTGTTGCGCCTGGGCAGCTCCTTTTGGGGCAGCAGCCCCTCGGCCACCAGGTCGTCGGGGCTCAGGAGCAGGCTGTTGCCGGCAAAGGCCGAATGTCCGGCATAGGGGGAGTTGCCGAATCCGGTGGGGCACAGGGGGAGGAACTGCCAGTAGCTCTGCCCCAGCTCGGCCAGCAGGGTGGCGAAGTCCCTGGCGCTGGGGCCCAGGTCGCCGCAGCCGTAGGGCGAGGGCAGGGAGGTGATGTGCAGCAGCAAGCCGCCTGCGCGAACGAGCATGGGTCTCTCCGGGGGGGCTGAGAGGTGGTGGCGGGAGCGGCCGAGGCCGCCCCGCTTCGGGGTCTGGAAAAGGGTATACGCAGAAGCGCGGTCGGATGCAAATCAACCGGTCCGCGTCGGTTGCCGGGACGAAGGGGGAAAAAAGCGGGAGCGGATGGGGCTGCGGCTCAGCGCCGGTACTTGAAGGCCTGGAAGTCGAAGTTGCTGATCTCGTGGGCCACGGGTTCCTCGCTGCAGGCACGCAGGAGCCGCCAGACGGCGATGCAGAAAAACAGGAAGAAACCGCCGCCGATGACCCATTCGAGGAGCGTGATTTTTTCCAGGCTGATCATGGCCGACCTCACTGCGCTGGTTTGCGTTGCCGATTGCGAAGTTGCCACAGTCCGGGCCGCGGTGCCTTCGGGGGCCGGGATTCCTGTTCCCGTGACCCCGGCTGCCGTCCGCACCCTCCCAGGTGCCTGGTTGAGCTGCCACCAACCGTGGTTGGACAGGAGCTAGGGGCGCCCCCGAGTCCTGTCCCGCTGCCTGGAAGAGGTGCCAAAACACCAAGCACAAAATCGTAATTTTGTCTAGAGTAATTTTGGGATTTTGCCAAAGATTCTTGAGTTATGATCTAACTGTGGGCTGTTGGCGGGGCGCCGGTCTCGGGTCCTGGCCAGGGCGCTCTTCCCCCCTGGGGGCGAATGGGCTATGCTGCTCCCGGACGCCGCGCCTCCAGCGGCGAGCCGCCACGCTTTCATGAGGACATCATGCAGTTTTTCATCAGTCTGTTCCTGCTGGGGCTCGTGCTGCTGCTCCCGCTCTATGCCGGGGCCTCGGTACTGCGCTGGGCCCTGGATTCCTTCGGTCGGCTGTTCGACAAATCCCTGGTCCAGCACCGGGACTCCGTGCGCGCCGCCCAGCAGGGCTCGGGGTTGCGCAACACGCTGCTGGCCTGGGCGTTGACCCTGGGCGGTTTCGTGGTGCTGGTGGTGGGGCTGCCCCGCGCTCCGGAAGTGGAATACGACCAGACGCGGATCCTGGTGGAGCGGCTCTACGCCACCGGCCTCTCCGCCCTGAAGCTGGAGCACGCCGAGTCGCTGCTGCACGGCTTGTCGTTCAACAGCGAACTGGTGCGCACCCTCTGCAAGGGCATCCCGGAAGCAGTGCAGGGCAGCCACCGCTTCACCCTGGATTGCGTCATGCTGCAGAACGCCATCGTGAGCGTGCGGGTGCTGGACAGGGGCGTGGAGGTACTGGCCGACACCTGGGTGGTGCCTTGAACCACGGTTCAAACAGTGTTGGCATTCCTGCACAAGAGTCTTGACGAAATCGGGAAAAGTAGGCTTATAGAGCGGTTCTGCGGCACGGCAGCTCCCGGACGGCACGCTTGCGGATCGTCCAGTGAGGTATTTGGGCTGCAATTCCTACGGTTTCGGGCAGGGAACACCGTGGGAAGTGGTGGCCGGAAAGGGGCGAGGGTTGTGCGACGCCCCCCCCGGGTTGCCGTTCATGGCTGTCCATCGACCGTTGACAGAATTTGTTGCGGTCATCCGCGGCATGGTGCCGTAGGATGCCGCCCCAGCGTCCGGCGTGCCCGTGGGTGCGCCCAGCAAAGGAGTGTCAGCATGTACGTTGGCCTGAAAATGCTCAAGCGCGGGACTTTCCCCACCGGCACCAAGGATATGCCTGTCTCCGAAGCGGAAAAGATCATGCTGGAAAAGCGGCTGTGGATGCTGCTCGTCACCGAGGGAGAACAGCTGCTGGGCTACGTGCGCAAGGAGGACGTGAAGGCGGCCCTGCCTTCGTCCG
>CAZNSV010000506.1:0-2632 GCA_964575775.1 uncultured Desulfovibrionaceae bacterium | reverse complement strand
CCAAGGCAGCCGAGGCCACGGCGCCGGCCGGACAACCGGCTGGAGTTGAGGCGTTCCGGCTGCCCCCGGCCTGGGGCGAGGTGGGGCTGGTCGCGGAGCTGCACTGCAGCAACCTGCGCGCTGCAAAGCTCTTGTTCCCCTCGTTGGAAGCCCGCGTGGAACTGGACAAGGGGCAGGCGCAGTCTGTCCTGCGGCTGGAAAAATTCTATCAGGGCGAGGCCACCCTGCGGGGCCAGGCGGACTTGAGGGAAGCGGAACCGCCCCTGACGTTGCAGGGCACGGCCAAGGGCGTGCAGCTGGAGCCCCTGCTCAGGGACCTGACGGGCAAGGCCGTGCTCTCGGGTCCGGCCGCACTGGAACTGGATCTGCAGGCCCGGGGCCTCGGGGACGCGGCCCTGCGGCGCAGCCTGTCCGGCCCCTTTTCCCTGCAGGCCGGTCCCGGTGCCCTGCTGGGCTATTCCGTGACACCCACTGCACTGCAAGGAGGCGGGAACACCGCCTATCAGTCCCTGCGCGCGCGCGGCACGGCCAGGGAGGGGCGTCTGCACCTCTCCGAACTGTCCGGCCGCTTCGCCCCCCACAGTGTACAAGGGGGCGGGCAGGTGGACCTGGTGCAGGAAACCCTGGCCCTGGAGCTCAAGGCCCAGTTTCTGGGGCTGGCCGCGCTGCCCGTGAGCGTGAGCGGCCCCTGGCGCAAGCCTGCGGTGTCCGTGGATGCCACGGGCCTGCTGCAAGGCGGGGTGGAGGCCCTGGGTGGGGTGCTCCAGGTTCCGGAAAAGGCCGGTGAAACGGCTGGCGAGGCTCTGGGGCGCGCGTTGCAGCTGCCGCAGCAGGGCGGCAAGGGACTCAAGAACGTGCTGGAGGGGCTGATCCGATGACGGGCGCGACGAGGGGGTTCTCCTGGCCGCTTTCCGGCCTCCTGAACAATTGTTCACCTTCCGGCAAGGCGGGTGTAATCTTGACACGGTATCTCTTCATCATCCAATTCCTCTTGTTCCTTGAACCACCCCACATGCCTGCCCCCGCCATTCCGGCGGGGGCTTGGCGTTTCATGGGGGCGGCGCCGATCCCGGGCCGTGGCGCCCCCACGTTGGGGGGCAGGCCATGAGCGAGCAGAGCCGGGTGCTCATCGTGGACGATCAGCCCGAAAATATCCACGTGCTCATGCAGGCCCTCAAGGACGAGTTCGCCATCCTGGCCGCCCTGGACGGGGAGAAGGCCCTGCGTCTGGCTCAGGGGGCCACCCCGCCCGATGTGATCCTGCTGGACGTGATGATGCCCGGCCTGGACGGGTACGAGGTCTGCCGACGGCTCAAGGCGGACGAGCGAACCCAGGACATCCCCGTGATTTTCGTCACGGCCAAGGACCAAGCAGCGGACGAGGCCCTGGGCCTGGAACTGGGCGCCCTGGACTACCTGGTCAAGCCCGTGAACCCCGCCCTGGTCAAGGCCAGGGTGCGCAACCACATCGCCCTGCGCCAGGCCGCGCGGCTGCGCGAGGACGTGGACCGCATCATGCGCCACGACCTCAAGGCCCCCCTGACCAGCATCCTGGGGCTGCCCCAGCTCCTTCTGGAGGAGCCAGGGCTGCCCGAAAGCGTGCGCGAGTCCCTGCAGGTCATGGAGCAGGCCGGGTACCGCATGCTCCAGATGATCAACAGCTCCCTGGACCTCTACAAAATGGAGCAGGGGCGCTACGTCTACACGCCGGAGTCCGTGGACCTCTGCGAGGTGCTGCGCAATGTGGCGGCGGAGTTGCGGGACCTGATCCGCTCCCGCCGGGTGGAACTGCAGCTCTTGCTCGGGGGCGAAGTCCCGACGCGCGATGCCGTGTTCCCGGTGCAGGGCGAGCCCCTGCTCTGCCACAGTCTGGCCGCCAACCTGCTCAAGAATGCCCTGGAGGCCGCACCGCGCGGCAGCCCCGTGCGCGTGGAACTGGAACACGCTCCCGAGGGCCCCTGCCTGCGCATCCACAATCATGGCGCGATCCCGGTCGAAATCCGGGGACGCTTCTTCGAGAAATACGCCACCGCGGGCAAACGCGGCGGCACGGGGCTGGGGGCCTATTCCGCCCGCCGCATCGCCCAGACCATGGGAGGCGAGATCGGCTTCAGCAGTTACGCCGAGGAGGGCACCACCCTCTGGGTGCGGTTTCGTCCGGCAGGGGCGGACCCGGCCCCGGAGCAAAAGCCCCAATCTGTTGCGGGGCACAGGCTCCGGGTACTGCTGGCGGACGACGACCAGCAGGCCGTGGAGTTGCTGACCACGCAGCTGCGGCGCCTGGGGCACGAGGTGGTGGCGGCGGACGGGGGCGCTGAGGCCCTGCGACTTTTCCAGCCCGGAGCCTTCGACCTGGTGCTGGTGGACAAAGAGATGCCCGACCTGGACGGGGCCGAGGTGGCCCGGAGCATGCGGGCGGGGGAGCGGGCCGCCGGAGCCGCGCCCTGTCTGTTGACGGCCTTGACGGGGCACGATGCGCCCCAGGTGCATGACGCACTGCTGGGGGCGGGTTTCGACCGGGTGCTGGTCAAGCCCCTGACCTGGGGCTTCCTGACCGGGTTGGGGGCCTGGGTGTCGGGCGAAGGGGGCGCCGGTCCCGGAGATGCGGTGGGCCAGCCCGCTGGGCCCGTTG
>CAZNSV010000505.1:0-2637 GCA_964575775.1 uncultured Desulfovibrionaceae bacterium | reverse complement strand
CTCTGTGGGGAAGGATGGGCAGCTCTTGCAGGTGGAGCCGTTTCGCGACGGTCACGGCCTGGACTGGATCGTGGCCGTGGTGGTGCCCGAGGCGGATATCTTCAGCGGGGTCCAGGCCAGTCTCCGGCAGAGTCTCTGGCTCATGGGGCTTTCGCTGGTCCTGGCGTGCGGCGCCGGGGTGTTCATGGCGGCGCGGCTGGTCCGCCCCTTGGAGGATATCAGCGCCGCGGCGGGTGCCCTGGCCCGGGGGCAGTGGACGGTAGAGCTTCGGGGTAGCCACATCCGGGAGCTGGACCGCCTGGTCTTTGCGTTCAACAGCATGAGCCATCAGTTGCGGGCTTCCTTCGATACCCTGAGTGCGCAGCACGAGGTCATCGCGGAGCAGAAACGCACCCTGGAGCAGCGGGTGGCCAGGCGCACCAGCGAGCTGTCCACCGTGAACCGGCGGCTCCGGGCCATTTTCGACGCCATTCCCGGCCACATCCACGTCATCGACCGGGAGTTCCGGGTGGTGGACGCCGGGGACAAGTTCCTGCAGCAGTTGGGACTCACCCGGGAGCAAGTGTTGGGGCGCTATTGTCATGAAGTTTTCCGCCACTGTTCCGAGGTCTGTGACCAGTGCCTGGTGCGGGAGCCGGGCGCCGAGACCCAGGTCTTGTCGCGACCGTCCCTGCCCCATGAAGAGGAGTACTTCGGGCTGGCGTTCATGAGCTACAGCGCGCCGGTGCTGGACGAGGACGGCCAGGTCTGGGGGTTCATCCAGTGCCTGATGGACGTGAGCGAGCTCAAGGCCCTGGAGCGGGAGTTGCTGCGCGCCAAGTCCGCGGCGGAAGAAGCCAACCAGGCCAAGAGCGAGTTTTTGGCCAAGATGAGCCATGAAATCCGCACGCCGCTCAACTCCATCATCGGTCTCACGGCCCTGACCCTGCAGACGTCCCTGAGCGGCGAGCAGCGGGACCATTTGGAAACCGTGGAAGAGGCGGGGCGCCTGCTGCTGGAACTGGTGGAAGACATCCTGGACTTCTCCAAGGTGGAGGCCCGGGCCCTGGAGCTGCGCACCGAGCACTTCATCCTGCCCCGCCTGTTGTCCTCCGTGACCAGGACCCTGCGCATCCAGGCCCGGCGCAAGGAGCTGGAGCTGAAGCTGCGCATCGACCGCGACTGCCCCCGTTGCGTGCAGGGCGATCCGGGGCGCTTGCGCCAGGTGTTCATGAACCTGTTGGGCAACGCGGTGAAGTTCACGGGCCAGGGCAGCGTGCTGGTGCAGGTCTCGCGGGCGCAGACCGGCGGTGGGGCAGAGGCCCCCATCCTTCTGGAGTTCCGCATCCAGGATACCGGCATCGGCATTGCGGAGGACAAGCTGGACGTGATTTTCGAGCCCTTCCGCCAGAGCGACAGCTCCATTTCCCGGCAGTACGGCGGCACCGGGCTTGGCCTGGCCATCACGCGGCAGCTGGTGGAGCTCATGGGCGGGAGCATCCGGGTGGAGAGCCGCCTGGGCGAGGGCACGACCTTCATCATGACCCTGCCCTTCCAGCCCGGAGCGGTGGAGCAGGTGCGTCCGGGCGAGGCCGGGAGCGTGTCCCTGGAGTTGTTGCGGGGCAAATCCGGCCCCTTGCGGGTGCTGCTGGCCGAGGACAACGCCATGAACGTCAAGCTGGCCACGGCCCTGCTCGGTCGGTTGGGGCACAGCGTGCAGACCGTGGGCGATGGGGCCCAGGCCCTGGAGGCGCTGCGCCGGGAGGCCTTCGACGTGGTGCTCATGGACGTGGAGATGCCGGGCATGGACGGCCTGAGCGCCACGCGGGAGATCCGCAAGGGGGCGGCCGGGGAGGAGAATGCCTCCATTCCCATCATCGCCATGACCGCCCACGTGGTGACCGCCTACGTGGACAAATGCCGCGAGGCCGGGATGGACCACTTCGTGGCCAAGCCCATCGATTTTGCGGCCCTGGCCACCCTGTTGGGGCGGGTGACGCCACGCGAACCCAGACCCGCGGCCGGGCCGCAGACGCCGGTGCTGCAGGTGGCGGAGGCCCTGGAAAAGCTGGGCAACGACCTGGAGCTGTACCGCGACCTCTGGGGGATCTTCCAGCAGCAGAGCCCGGGCTATCGGCAGGCCCTGACCGAGGCCCTGGCCGGAAACTCGGGACAGGACATGGCCCAGATTGCCCATACGGTGCTCAACGCCTGCGGCGTGGTGGGCGCGCGCACCTGCTGGGACCTGGCGCGGCAGGCGGAATACGCCGCCCGGGCCGAGAACCTGACCCAGGCCCGCGCCCTGCTCGCCGAGCTGGTCCGGGAACTGGACAAGGTGACGGCCACCACCCTGTTCCCCCTGGAGGGGTGAGGGGCTGGTGCAGTGCCGGGCGGCGGAATCAGCCCCTGGCCACCCGGCGTACTCCGCCCTTGCGCCCCAGATCGAAGCCGATGCGATAGACGTCCGGCAGGTTGATGCGGCCGTCTTGCATGCTCTCGAAGATACCCAGGTTCTCCAGATCTTGGCGGAGGCCTTCGTGACCCCGATCAAGCCTGGTTGGTGGGAGCTTGACGCCCTTGTTCTCCACTTCCCGTTGCAGGGTTGTCAGGACTCCGGCTGCGGTCCAGAGCTCGGAGATGACTTCAAATTTGCATGGC
>CAZNSV010000504.1:0-2647 GCA_964575775.1 uncultured Desulfovibrionaceae bacterium | reverse complement strand
CACTGCTCCAGCATGGGCACCCTCCTGGACGAATCGCAATGCGATTGTGGTGTTCCTGTCGTACGCATAAGGCGTACCCTCGATCCTGCACCCCTGCAGTCAGGGCGCACAGGTCTCCCCCGGTACGTCCCGGGCGTACTCAGGGGCGTACAGGAGACTATGCCCTGCCTCGGGGCTGCAGGCAAGAAGGAATCGAAAGGCGAGTGGAAAGGGGCTCATTCGGTTGGAATGAAGCCAGGGAGCGGAACAGGACGGACGGCACCGCAGTGCCGGGAATGGTGCGCCAGGGGGCCGCGCGCCGCCGGACCCCGGCCGCCCCTGCCCTGGGGAACGGCCGGACAAACCCCGGGAACTGCGATGGCTCGAATTGCCTGCGCCTGAATGGCACGAATGCAAGCCGCTCCAGGCAGCACGCGACGCGCCCCCTGCCTGGGGCAGGATCAGCCCCGCTGGGGGGCAACCGCCGGGCTACCGGCTCAGGACGAAGGCGTTTCCCGATCCTCGGGCTTGGCTTCCTCGGACTTGGCTTCCTCGGGCTTGGCTTCCTCGGGCTTAGTTTCCTTGGGTTGCGAGGCTTCCAGACGTTTGAGGTAGCTGTCGCGGCATTCGTAGCTGCAGAAGCGGTGCACGGTTTCGCCCTCGCGCAGGCGGATGTCGCTGTTGAGGCTCACGTAGGCGCCGCAGGCCGGGTCCTTGACCAGCTCGCCCGTGGCCTTGAGGCGCTCGGTTTCCTTGTCGCTCTGCTTGGATTTACGCTTGGAATCGTTGACGAACATCTTGTAGAGCACAAAGCCCGCAAGGATGAGAATGATGAACTTCCACATGGCTGTCTCCCGGCCGTCTGGGTCAGTCCTGGTGGATGCAGTCGCCGATGAGCCGGTACCGAATCCCTGCCAGGGCCGCGCCCAGGGTTTGACCGTCCGGAAAAACCAACTCCGGCGCGATGTCGTACAGCGGCACCAGGACAAAGGCCCGCTCGCGCATGCGCGGATGCGGCAAAGTCAGCTCAGAATCGGAGCAGACCGTGTTTCCGAACAGCAACAGATCCAGATCGATGCAGCGCGGTCCGAAGCGCTGCGGGGTTTCTTCCGCTTCCGCAAGGGGCTGGGGGCGTTGGCGCCCCAACTCGTGTTCCACGGCCAGCAGGCTTTGCAGCAGCCGCCGGGGGCTCCAGGAAGCGTCCGGCTCCAGGGCCAGAACCTGGTTCAAGAACCAGGGCTGATCCTTGAGGCCCTGGGGCTCGGTGCGATACAGCGGGGATACCCGCCCCAGCTGCAGACCGGGCAGGGCCCCGAGCCGTTGCGCGGCCTCGGCCAGCAAGCGACGGCTGGGCCCCAGGTTGGAACCCAGCCCCACATAGGCGATCACAGGGCCGCGATGCGGGCCATGGCCTCCTTGAGCCGCTCCTCGTCAACGGTGAGGGTGATGCGGAAATAGCCCTCGCCCGCCGCGCCGAAGCCGTTGCCCGGGGTCACCACCACGCCCGTCTCCTGCAGCACCTTGGTCACGAAGGCCGCGGAGGAGTCGTAGCCCTTGGGGATGCGGGCCCAGACGTAGAAGGCGGCCTTGGGCACCTGGAACTCCACGCCCATGCCCTGCAGCGCGCTCACCACCACGTCCCGGCGGGCCTTGTACATGGTGCGCAGTCCCTCGGTGAAGGCGTCACCCTGTTCCAGGGCCACGATCCCGGCCTCCTGCACGGCCTGGAAGATGCCGGAATCCACGTTTTCCTTGATCTTGCCCAGCCCCTTGACCAGCTGCGGGTTGCCCACGGCCATGCCGATACGCCAGCCGGTCATGTTGAAGGTCTTGGACAGGGAGTGGAACTCGATGGCCACGTCCTTGGCGCCGTCGATCTCCAGGATGCTCAGGGGCTTGTCCGCGGGATCATAGTAGATCTCCGTGTAGGCCGCGTCGTGCACCAGGATCACTTCGTGGCGGTGGCACAGCTCGACACACTTCGCGAAAAAGTCCCGGGGCGCCATGGCGGCCGTGGGGTTGCCCGGGAAGTTCAAGAACAGGATCTTGGCCCGCTGCCATGTGGCGGCGTCGATGCTGTCCAGGTCGGGCAGAAAATCATTGGCGGCCGTCAGGGGCAGGGAGTGGGTCTGCCCCCCGGCAAAAGCCGTGGCAATGGGATACACCGGGTAGCAGGGGCTGCAGGCCAGCACCAGGTCGCCTGGGTTCACGAAGGCCAGGGGGAAGTGCGCCAGGCCTTCCTTGGAGCCGATGAGGGAGACCACTTCGTTTTCCGGATCCAGCGCCACGCCGAAACGCCGCTGGTACCAGTCCGCCACGCTCTTGCGGAAGGCGAGCATGCCCACGTAGGAGGGGTATTGGTGGTGCTCCGGCTTGCGCAGGGCCTCGGTCATGGCCTGGATGATGAAATCGGGGGTGGGGGTGTCCGGGTCGCCGATGCCCAGGCTGATGATGTCCACGCCCCGCGCCTTGACTTCGTTCTTGACGCGGTCGATTTCCGCAAACAGGTACGGGGGGACGGCGGCCAGTCGATCTGCAAGTTGAAAGGAAGGCATAAGCTGGGTATCCTCGTTGTGGGGCGTTTTTCGGAATGCTTGCCAAAACTGCAAAAGCAACGTCTAAAGTCCACAGCCTGCGCTGTCAATTTTTTTCCGGCACCCGAGACCCA
>CAZNSV010000503.1:0-2653 GCA_964575775.1 uncultured Desulfovibrionaceae bacterium | reverse complement strand
GAAGGGGCGGGAATCCGCCCGGAACGCCCCCCACGGGTGCCGGGAGAGGCGCGGCCTCGGGCATGGAGATCCGCACATCCTCCTGGCCGCCGTGGTGCGGCTTGAGCCGTCGCAGGGCCTCCATGGCGCTGCCCATGTCTTCGGAGACCTGGATCTGGGGGTGCCCCAGCGCGGCCACCACGGCCCGCCCGGCAGCGGCGCTGTTGCCCGCCATGCGCACCACCAGGGGCTTGCGGGGCGCGTGCCCCCCCAGGGCTTCGCGCAGGGCCAGGGCCACGGTCTCGCAGGAGACGATGCCACCGAAAAGATTGAGGAAAATTGCCTCGACCCTCGGATGCTCGAAGAGCAGTTCCAGGGCCGTGCGCATGCGTGCGGCGTCCGCCGCTCCCCCCAGGTCCATGAAGTTGGCGGCGGGCAGGTCGGAATAGTTCAAGAGGTCCATGGTGGCCATGGCCAGACCAGCGCCATTGACCAGCAGCCCCACCCAGCCCCGTAGCGGCACGAAGCTCAGCCCGGCGTTGCGGGCCCGGTTCTCCTCGGCGCCGTAGTGCTCCGGGGTGTAAAAGCGCTCCAGCTCGGGCTTGAGGTCGCGCACGGTGTCGTCGATCTCCACCTTGCCGTCCAGGGCCGCCCAGACCCCGTCCGCCGTGAGCACCAGGGGGTTGATTTCCGCCAGCAGCAGCCCGCAGTCCCGCACCGCCCCATGCAGCTGGCGCACCAGCTCCCGGAAGCCGGGCCAGGCGCTCTTGTCCACGTTGCCCCCAGCCGCCAGATGGAAGAACGCGGCCCGCAGCTGGTACTCCCGCAAGGGGCCCTCCGCCGCGAGCTCCTGCACCAGCGGGGCCTGTTCCGGCTGGCCGGAGCGGGCCAGTTCCTCCACGTCCATGCCCCCGGCTCCCACCGTGAGCACCAGGCTCCGCCGCGAGCGCGAGACCGCAAAGGACAGGTAGAACTCCGCCACGGCCTGCATGCCCTGCTCCACCCGCACCAGGGGCACTTGCTGCCCACCCATGCGCATACCGAACAGCGACCGACAGCGCTCCAGCACCTCCGCCGGGGTATCGGCCCGCAGAATGCCTCCAGCCTTGCCACGCCCCCCGGCCAGAACCTGGGCCTTGCAGAACCAGGGGCCGCGTCCGCCCGGTTTGTAGCCGTCCACATCCTCGGGGCGCAGCAATTCGCCAAGGGGCACGTGCAGCCCGGCTTCCTGAAACAGGCGCTTGCTCTGGTGCTCGTTCAGCAGCATGAAGTCTCCTTTACGTTCTGGGGAGTGGGGCGCGTCGGGCAGCCTCCACCCAACGCAACTCCCGGATGATGGATGCGGTCACCGTGTCAGTGCGCAGTTCCGGGGGCAGGACCTCCCAGGTGTAGGTCTCCACCTCCAGGGGCGTCTCCGGCGCAAACATGGGCAGGATGCGCTCCAGAAAGCCCCGGGTGGTCTCGCACTCGGGCAGCACCTGCAGGAACACGGGCAGATGAAAATGCACGCGCCAGGCCCGGACCCCCTCGGGCGCCGCGTCCAGGGCCTGGGGCAGATCCGGGTAGCGCAACAGCCCCCGAGGGGTGTCGGCCACGGCCTGGTGCAGGTACACGGGCTCCGCGAAACGCCGCAATCGCGCCAGGTCCCCGCCCGGCAGGTGCAGGGCCGAGGACACCTGCACGTGGGCCACGCAAATGCCGTGCGCGGCCAGCAGGGCCAGGGACTCTCCCGGGTCCTCGAACTGCAGGGCCTGGTGGCAGCAGTCGTAGCAGCAGGCCAGCTGCGCCCCCAATCTGGGGGGCAGGTCCAGGCGCTCCCAGAACGTCACCAGGTCCTGGGTGGTCTCCAGATAGCAGCCCGGTTCGGGTTCCAGGGCCAGTTTGATGCAGAGCCCGCGCTCCTCCCGGAGGAGGGCCAGGTGCTCCAGCGCGGCGCAAAGGTGCTGCCGGGCCAGGGCGAAGTCCTGGGCAGAGAGTTCCCGCCCGAAACAGACCGGCACTGTGGAGATGGAACCGCTCCCCCCTGCCGGCAACCAGTGGCAGAGCAGCTCGGCCAGGCGCAGGGTGTAGGCCAGGCGTTCGGGGGCGCGCCAGTCCGGCAGATAGACTTGCTCCTTCACGGGGCGACCGTGGAAAGGCCCATAGGGAAACCCGTTGACCGTGCCGACAGAGAGCCCCTGCTCCGCGAGCCAGCGACCGAACTCCGCCGCGCCGCTGCCCAGGGCCAGTTCCTCGGCGGCTTGGGCCGACAGCCTCAGCCCCAACGGGAAGGGGTGGTCCGGGCAGAGAGCCGCCTTGATCTGGGGCGCATGGGCCTGCACGGCCGCGAATACCTCGGCCCAGTTCTCGCCACGGTGGATATTGGTGCAATAGGTGACGGGGCGCATCAACCCGCCTCCGCCCGGTAAAGCCCTGGCCGCTCCCGTAGGCTTGCGGCCCGCAGCCGCAGCTCCTCCCGGGCCCGGGCCATGAGCTCCAGGTCCAGGCTGTGGACCTCGACCCCCTGCCCCAGGGCCTGCAGCAGGGTGATGTGCAGCCGCCCCCCAAGATGTTCGCGGAAGGACTCCACCGCCGCGCCCAGGTCCAGATCCGCCAGCAGCGGGGACCAGAGGGGCAGGCCCAGGGTGGCCAACAACTCCAGGATCAGCTCCAACTCGGCTGCCGGGAGCCTGCC
>CAZNSV010000502.1:0-2654 GCA_964575775.1 uncultured Desulfovibrionaceae bacterium | reverse complement strand
GCTGAACATCATCAATCTTTCCCTGGACCTCTACAAGATGGAGACAGGGAACTACGTGCCCGAGCCCACCCGGGTGAACCTCCTGCGTCTGGTGGCCAAGATTTTTGCGGAACTGCGGGAGTTGCTGCAGGCCAAGCGGCTCCGCCCCCGGCTGGATTACAGGAACGGCGGCGAACCCCTGGCCGCGCTGGGCGAGGAGATGCTCTGCTACTCCATCCTCTCCAACCTCATCGGCAATGCGGCCGAGGCTGCGCCCGAGGACAGCGAGTTGCTGGTCAGCCTCTCCGGCCGGGACACCACCGTGCACGTCGCCATTCACAACCAGGGCGCCGTGCCCGAGTGCATCCGGGAGCGGTTTTTCGAGAAGTACGTGACCCACGGCAAGGAAAAGGGCACCGGCCTGGGCACCTATTCCGCCCGGCTCATGGTCCAGGTCCAGGGTGGGGACATTGGCTTCGAGAGTTCCGAGGCCGAAGGCACTACGGTCTGGGTGGACCTGCCCCGCGCGGGGGACGCGTGAGCGTCTCGCAGGGGGAGCCGCCCCTGCCTTGCCCCTTGTGCGCCGCTCCCGCCGAGTTGACCGGACGCTGAAGCGTGTCGCGCATCCGCTGCACGGCGTGCGGCGCGGATCTGCCCGCCCGGGAGCATGCCGACCTGCTCGCCGCCTGGCAGCAGGCCCTGTGCGAGGCGGTTCAGGCTGCCTGCGACAGGGCCGCTCCCCGTTGATTCCGCCTCATTCCCAGCACCACAGCCGTTCGGCACTGCGGGCATAGGCCGCCAGGGCCGTACCCAGGCGGGCGTTGTCCTCGCTGTTGCGCACCTGCAGCCGCAGGTAGCCTGGGGGCATGCCCGGGATGGTGTCGCAGACCCGTACCAGGATGCCGCGCTCCGCCAGGTAGTTGTGGATGGCGGCCGCCTCTTCCGCATGCCGCAGCCGCCCCAGCAGGAAATTGCATTGGGAGGGCAGGATGCGGGCAAAGAGGCCGCTGGCCGCCAGGGCCCGCACCATGGCGTTGCGGCGTTGGGGCAGGTCCATGCGCACGGCCCGGATGCTGTGCTGGTGCCGCAGCAGCTCGAGCCCGCAGAGCTCGGCGTGGCGGGTGACCATCCAGGGCGCCCGGGCCTTGCTGAGCTCGTGCAACAGGGGTGCGGGCCCCAGCATGTAGCCCAGGCGCAGGCCAGGCACCCCGAAGTGCTTGGTGAAGCTGTGCAGACTCACCAGGTCGCAACAGCGCTGGGAGCGTTCGCTGAGCAGGGCGTGGCTGTGCAGGGCATAGGCCGGGGTGCCCCAGGTGAATTCGCGGTAGGCCATGTCCAGGATCACGGTGCGACAGGGAGCTTGCCGCAACAGTTTGTCCAGGGCGTCGTAGGCCTGGCCGGTGGGATTGTTGGGGGAGCAGAGGATCAGCGCGTCGTAGCGCCCCCCAGCGAGTGAGTCCAGGATCACGAAGAGTTCCGTGGGCGAGAGGCGGAAATCCTCTTCCGGGTCCAGGGCGTGCAGCGCAAAGGGGATGTGCAGGGCCATGCAGGCCCGGGCGTATTCGAGGAAGATGGGCCCCACCAGCAGCACCCGGGCGGGGCGCAGGCGCTGCAGCAACAAGTGGATGAGCTCCGAGGAGCCGTTGCCCACCAGGACCTCCTGGCGGGGCACGCCCTCGTGGACGGCCAGGGCCTCGCGCAGTTCGCAGCAGTCGCTGTCCGGGTACCAGGCAAAGGGATAGGGGATGTCCTGCAGCAGGGCCTGACTGCGGGGCGAGGCCAGGCTGTCGGCGTTGTTGCTGAAGTCCAGCACCGCTTCCGGGGGGATGCCGAGACGCCGGGCCGTCTCCAGCACCGCGCCGCCGTGTGAGCCCTGTCGTTGTGTCATGCGTCGCTCCCCGCCAGTCCGCGACGTTGCAGCAGCTCCCGGTACAGGGCCTCCATGCGGTCGAGCTTGCGCTCCAGGCTGAAGAGTCCGGCCAACTCGCGACCGGCCGCGCTCCAGCCGCTCGACTCCGCCCCATGCTCGAAACCAGCCCACAGCGTGGCCATGGCCTCCGCCAAGGCCGTCACATCGTCCGGGGGCACGAGCAAGCCGTTCCCGTTCACGCATTCCGGCACCCCGCCCACTGCCGTGGCCACCACGGGCAGCCCCATGCAGATGGCCTCCTGCAGGGTGTTGGGCATGCTCTCCGAGCGCGAGGGCAGCACAAAGGCCCGGCAAAGCTGCAGATACTCCGCGATGTCTTCCCGCTTCCCAGGCACGGACACCCGCTCCTCCAGCCCCAGTTCCGCCAGCAGGGGGCGGATGCGGTCGGGCGTCACGCCCAGCAGCAGGAGCCGCCCCTCCGGCAGTCGGGCCAGGGCCTGCACCAGCAGGGGTGCTCCCTTGTTGGCGCTGTCGTTGGCCACGCAGCCAAAGAGAAAGGGGCGTGGGTCGTCTTGGGGCAGCCCCAGTTCCCGGAGCACGCTTTCGGGGCTGCGGCGGGGAGTGATGCGCTCCGGGGGAATGCCGTTGTAGACCACCCGCAGGCGCCCCGCCCCCACGCCCTTGCGGCGCAGCACGGCGGCGCAGGCCTCGGAGTTGGCCACAAAGCAGTCGATGCCCGGGGACCAGTAGGGCAGGGGGTTGTTGGGAGGGTAGACCACGCCGCGCTGGGCGAGGAAAACCCCGC
>CAZNSV010000501.1:0-2684 GCA_964575775.1 uncultured Desulfovibrionaceae bacterium | reverse complement strand
ATCTGCTGCTTGTCCCGCTGGTACTGTTCGAGCTCCTGGGCCACTGCCGTCAGCAACTGGGGCAGGTTGTTGCTGGTCAGAAAGAGGCGGCTGCAACATGACAGCCGGGAGAACCCCACATAGACGAAGGCCCCGTTCTCCAGGGCCTTCTGCTCCGCGCCTCGGGACGAAGCCAGGGCCTCGGTCATGGACATGGACCAGGGCGCGATGTGAAACGAAATCATGGCCTCGTAGATGGCGTCGCAATACCCGTCGGGAAACTTGCGCATCAGACGCCAACAGAGATCCCGCAAGGGGCGGGCCGCAAGATAGTCCCTTTCCTGCACCACCAAAAGATTGGAAAAGCAGATGTAGGCGCCCAGGCTCTCGGGGGTGTGGCCCTGCACCGTGGTGATGTCCAGCACCCGCAGCACCACCAGGCGCCAGAGGGGGAGAAGCCCCACGCTGGCCGGACCGGCCAATTCCGCCACCACCTCGATGCAGGCCCGGGCCTCCGGGTCCTGCAGTTCCGGCAACTCGTAGAACACGTCGGGATGGGTCTCCCGCACCCTGGCCTGCAGAACCTGGAATAACTCCTCGGAGCACCGGTCCATGTCCTCCGGCGATGCGGGCAGGTCCATGCCCAGCAGCCGCAAGGCATCCATGCCCAGGGCCAGGGCCTGGGGGAGCTGCCCCAGCAGGGTGTGCTGGCTGATGAGGATGCGCAGCAGGGTCACTTGCTCCAGGGCGTTGCGGGCCTGCCCCAACCCCCGACGCACCCACTCCTCGGCCTGCTCGTGCTGCCCGGCCCAGCTCAGGGCCCGGGCCAGCTCCGTGTGCAGCTCGAAGACCAGCGCGCGCTCCCGCTGGGGGCTGTCCTCGGGCAGGGCCGCCCAGGCCTGCCGGAAATAGGCCAGGGAGGGCTCGTAGGCCGCCGAGGCCCGGGCCTGCAGCCCGGCTTCCCGGTTGAGCCGGACCAGGGCCAGGCGCTCCTCCCGGTCCGAGATGAGGGGCAGGCCCAGGTTCAGATGATCCGCCACTTCGAAGAGCAGCTTGCCGCGCCGCTGCCCGGGCAGGGCCTCCAGACGCTCGCGCAGGATGCGCCCCATGCGTAAATGCAGGGCGGGGCGCTCCTCTTCCGGGGTCAGGGCGTAGGCGGCCTGCTGCACCCTGTCGTGCAGGAACTTGAAGCGCCGGAAGGCCTGGTGCAGGGTCAGGGACCGGTCCCGCACCTGCAGGGCTCCGGCCTGGGGCAGCAGCAGTCCGGCCCGAATGGCG
Source organism: uncultured Desulfovibrionaceae bacterium (assembly GCA_964575775.1). Classification (GTDB taxonomy): domain Bacteria; phylum Desulfobacterota; class Desulfovibrionia; order Desulfovibrionales; family Desulfovibrionaceae; genus CAZFCK01. The sequence goes on along the minus strand of CAZNSV010000501.1, from coordinate 1,427 downwards.
GGAATCAGGGTCGCCTGGATCTCTGACTCGTCCGTGCCGCTGACCAGGGCCAGGATCTCCAGATCAAAGGCATTGCCCAGACAGGCCGCGGCCTGCAGGAGGCTCCGGGTCCCCTCGGGCAGGAGCCCGATGCGCTCGGCCAGGAGGCTGGCCACGTTGTCGGCCACGTCCAAGGCCGCCACCCGGCTCGGGTCGCAGGTCCAGGTCTTGGCCCCCTGGGGGCGGTGGATCACGCCCTGGGCGTGCAGATGGACCAGATACTGCCGCAGAAAAAAGGGATTGCCCCCGGTCTTTTCCAGGAGTTCCTCCGCCAGACGCCCCACCAGGGACTGCCCGCCCCGCTCTGCCGCCCGGGCTCCGGGGCCGCCCAGGGTCTCGGCCACCAGGCGGGCGACGCTGTCCAGGTCCAGGGGGCCGAGGACCACCTCCCCCACCCCGGCGCCCTGCTCCCGCAGGGTGTCCAGCACCCGGCGCAGGGGGTGGCTGGGGCCCACCTCGTTGTCCCGGTAGGCGCCCAGAAAGAGCACGTGCCCCTGGTTGCGCCCCTGCAGCAGTTCCCGCAACAGTTCCAGGCTCGGAGTATCCGCCCACTGCAGGTCGTCCAGAAAGAGCAGCAGCGGGTGTTCGTCACTGCACAGGGCATGCAGGAAGCTGCCCAGCACGCGGTTGAAGCGGTTGAGGGCTTCGGCCTGCCCCAAGCGGGGGAGTTCGGGCTGGGGGCCGATGATCAGTTCCATGTCGGGCGCCAGTTCGAGCAGGATGCGGCCGTTGGGACCCACGGCTTCGAGGATGCGCGCCTTCCAGTGCTCGAGCTCGGCCGGGCTGCGTCCCGCGAGCTGCCGTACCAGGTCCTGGAAGGCCTGGGCCAGGCCCAGGAACGGGGTGCCGCGCTGCAGCAGGTCGAACTTGCCCTCGATGAACAGGCCGTTGCGCGCCGCGACCTGGGGGTGCAGTTGCCTGATGAGGGCCGTCTTGCCGATGCCCGGCACCCCCGTGACCAGCAGCAGTTCCCCGCCCCCTCTGGCGCAGCGCTCGAAGGTCCGGACCAGGTGCGCCAGCTCCTCGTCGCGCCCGTACAGGGTCTGGGGCACGGAAAAATGCTGGGGGCTGTCCAGAGTGCCCAGGGGGAACTCGTCGAGCCCCTCGCCGTGCCGCAGTCCGGCCAGCACCCGCTCCAGGTCGCCCACCACGCCCCTGGCGCTCTGGTAGCGCTCTTCCGGGGCCTTGGCCATGAGCCGCCGAAGGATGTGGGACACCACCCGAGGCAGCTCGGGCCGCCGCTGGTGCGCGTGGGGCGGGGAGGCCGCCAGGTGGCAATGCAGCAGGGCCAGCGGGTCCTCCGCGGTAAAGGGCAACTCCCCGGTCACGATCTGGAAGCAGGTGATGCCCAGGGCGTAGAGGTCGGCACGCCAATCGCCCCCCCCGTG
>CAZNSV010000500.1:0-2686 GCA_964575775.1 uncultured Desulfovibrionaceae bacterium | reverse complement strand
GCCGCGGGCCTGCAGGGCCTCCACCAAGCGCAGTTTCTGCTCCGGCGAGACCCGGGCGAAGACGTGGACCCGCTCGGCCTCCTCGATGAGCTCCTGGTCGCAGAGCTCGGCCATCTGGCGGCCGGTGAGCACGCGCTCCTTGCCTGGGGTCTGCTGGGCGATGCCCAGCTGCCGGGCGATGGACACCGCGGTCAGGGCGTGGTCGCCCGTGATCATCTTCACCTGGATGCCCGCCTGGATGCAGGCCCGCACGGCCTGCACGGCCTGGAGCCGGGGCGGATCGATCATGCCCTGCAGGCCGAGAAACTCCAGACCTGCCTGCATGTCGGGGTGGTTGATGGTGGTGGTCTGCGCGGGGAAGACCTTGCGGGCAAAGACCAGCACCCGGAGCCCCTTGGCGGCCATGGCCTCGGCCTGCTGCTCGATGGCGGTCCGCCCGGCCTCGTCCAGGGGGCTGGAGCCGCCCTGGGCATCGAGCAGGCTGTCGCAGCGCTGGAGCATGACCTCCAGCGCGCCTTTGATGTAGGCGACGCAGCCGTCCTCCACCCGGTGCAGGGTGGCCATGTACTGGTACTGGGACTCGAAGGGGATGGCATCGATGCGGGGGCGCTGCACGCTCTCCTGGTCGGGTTCCAGCCCGGCCTTGCGGGCCGAGGCGATGAGCGCGCCCTCGGTGGGGTCACCTTCCACGGCAAAACGCCCCTCCTTGAGAATCAGGGCCGCATCGTTGCAGAGCAGGCCGCAGCGCAGGCATTCCTGCATGGCGGTCTCGGCCTGGCCGTTCTTGGCCGTGACGGAGCCCGTGGGGTCGTACCCGGTGCCGGAGACGCCGTAGAGCGCCCCTCCAGCCAGGACCTCCTGCACGGTCATCTGGTTCTCGGTGAGGGTGCCGGTCTTGTCGGAGCAGATCACGGTGGTGGAGCCCAGGGTCTCCACGGCCGGGAGCTTGCGGATGATGGCCCGGCGCTTGGCCATGCGGGAGACGCCGATGGCCAGGATCACGGTGACCGCGGCGGGCAGGCCTTCGGGGATGGCGCCCACGGCCAGGGCGATGGCGGCCATGAACATGTCCACCATGGGCTGCCCCCGCAGGATCCCGGCGAGAAAGGTCAGGGCCGCCAAGCCAAGGATGAGGTAGAGCAGCAGGTGGCTGAAGGCGGCGATCTTGCGCGTCAGGGGGGTCTGCAGGTCGTCGGCCTGGGCGATGAGCTCGGAGATACGCCCGATCTCGGTGCGCGAGCCCGTGCCCGTGACTACGCCGCGGGACGCGCCGTAGGTCACCAGGGTGGTGGCGTAGGCCATGTTGGTCCGCTCGGCCAGGGGCGCTCCGGGCTGCGCCAGGTCCGGCTGTTTCTGCACCGGGACGGACTCGCCAGTGAGGGCGCTTTCGTCCACCCGCAGCTCCCGCACCTGCACCAGGCGCAGGTCCGCCGGGACCTTGTCCCCCGAGCGCAGCAGCACCACGTCGCCGGGCACCAGTTCCTCGGCATTGATGCGCTGCGAGGCGCCCGCCCGCTGCACCGTGGCCTCCGTGGTCATGGACTTGGCCAGGGCGGCCAGGGCCTTGATGGCCTTGGCCTCCTGCAGGTAGCCGATGACCGCGTTGACCAGCACCACGCCCATGATCACCCCGGAGTCCACCCATTCCTGCAGGATGGCCGTGATCACCGCGGCCGCCAGCAGGATGTAGACCAGGGGTTGGTGGAACTGCAGCAGGAAGCGCTCGAAGGCGCTCTTGCCTTTGGTGGGGGCGATGGCATTTGGCCCGAAGCTCTCTCGCCGCCGCTTCACCTCGAAAATGTCCAGACCCTTTTCCACGTCGGTTTCGAGGAGCCGCACGACCTCCTCGGCCGGCATCTTGTGCCATTGGTGCTTGAGCAATTGGTCCATGTACTGTCCTTGTGGCTGGAAAGGTTCCGTTGAGGTGCTTCCGGTTTGGAAACAGATTCCAGTCTATACCCGGCAATGCCCTGCAGGTAAAGAGGGGGGCGGGCGAGTTTTGGCCTCACCAGGCTCCGGGCCGCTCCCTGTTCCAGGGCGAAAAACTTTCGGTATATGGCAGGAGTTCCGCCACCATGCGTGTTTCATACACCTTGGCCTCCGGCTCCATGAGCACCAGAACCCCGCGGCCGAACTGGTAGAGCAGACGGCGTTCCGAGGCCGAGGGGGGCTGGGCGCGCCCCTCCGGACTGAGGCTCAGGGCCAGCATGATGTCCGTATCGCCCTGGGACACGGCCATCTGCACCGCGATGGTCAGCGCGCTGGTGGTGAGCCGGGCCAGGCCGTTCTCCATGTCCCCGGCCGCGTAGTAGCGTCCCGAGCGCGTGAGCACGGCGGCCCCTCGATGCAGCAGCGAGTAGGGGGCATAGGACTTGTCCGCCCCTTCCCGGGCCATGGCCAGCAGCCTGGCGATCTGGGGTTCGTCGGGTTCGGGCACGAACCACTTGCGGTAGATGCGGTCGAACTGGCCGGAGAGCCAGAGTCGCTCCAACCCCTTGTCGATGGCGTCGCGCAGGGCGACCTGGTCCCGTCTGAGGGCGTAGTACAGCAGGGTGGAGCGCAGGGGTTGCCCCGTTGCGCTGATGTTGGCCAGGCCGTCCAGGCGCGCGTGATAGTAGCCCAGCTTGTCACCGGTGCAAAAGGCCTCCACCCGCCCGTCGCGCAGGGCCAGCATGGGGGCGTTCTG
>CAZNSV010000499.1:0-2692 GCA_964575775.1 uncultured Desulfovibrionaceae bacterium | reverse complement strand
CGCGTATCTTCACCAGTCCGGGGCGGAAGGGCTTGGTGATGTAATCCACGGCGCCCAGGGCCAGCCCCCGGGCCTCGTCCTCCTCCTCGGCCAGGGCCGTGATGAAGAGCACCGGGATGTCCTTGGTGCGCACGTCGGCCTTGAGTCGGCGGCAGACCTCGTAGCCGTCCAGGCCCGGCATCATGATGTCCAGGAGCACCAGGTCGGGCTGGGGGTCCGTGGTGGCCAGCCGCAGGGCCTTTTCCCCGTCCTTGGCCGCCATGAGCGCGTGCTCCCCCTTGAGGGTCTCCATGAGCACCTGAATGTTCTCCGGTGTGTCGTCCACGATGAGGACCCGGCTGGGCTGGGGCGTGGTCATGGCTGGTTAGCTCTCCTGTTCCAGGGCCGTGGCCAGGGCTTCCAGCCCGGCCTTGGCCTCGTCGGTATCGAAATTGTCCAGCTGGGTCGCGGCCTGTCTGGCCTGCTCCAGGTACGCCCCCGACAAGGGCAGGGCCAGGAGCTCGGCGAGCCGGTCCACGGCCCGGCCAAGGTCCTCGTCCACCAGCGCGGCGGTCTCCCGCGCCAGGGTGGCGGCCGCCTGCCGGTCCACGGCTGGGGGCGCGGCCACGTTTTCCAACCCTGCGGCCAGGGCGTCCAACCCTGCGGCCAGGGCCTCCAGGGCCTCCCGGGCCTCGTCGGTGTCGAAGCTGTCCAGCTGTTTGGCCGCCTGCTTGGCCTGGCTCAGCTGCTCGGCCGGCAGGGGCAGGGCCAAGAGCTCGGGGAGCCGGTCCACGGCCCCCCCCAGGTCCTCGTCCACCAGCGCGGCGATCTCCCGGGCCAGGGCCGCGGCCGCCGGGGCGTCCAGGCTCCCCGAGGGCTGAGGGGGCTGCGCTGGGTGCGGTTCCGGCAGCAGACGGGGCAGGGAACTCCGTAACACCGCCAGCTGTTCCTCCATGGCCGCCAACTGCGCGTCCACCTGGGCCTCTCCGGCCTTGAGGGCCCGCTCCACCTCTCCGGCCGCCCGGGCGAGGTGGTCGCCCCCGAGGTTGGCGGCCACGCCCTTGATGGTGTGGGCCAGGCGGGTGGCGTCCTGCTCCTGACCCGCTGCCAGGAGCCGGGCCACCTCGCGGGCCGAGTCGAGGTACTTGTCCCGGAGCTGGCCCAGCAACTTACGGTACAAAGAGCGGTTGCCCGAGACCTTGGCCAGGCCGGACTTGACGTTGAGACCGGGCACCCCTTCCAGGGGCAGGTCGTCCTGCTGCAAGGCGCTTTCCAGCTTCTTGGAGCGCGGCACGAAGCCAGTGGGCAGGCTGCGCTCCCCGGGCTTGATCCAGGTCACCAGGGTGGTCAGCAGCTGGTCCGGGTCGATGGGCTTGGTGATGTGGTCGTTCATGCCCGCCGCCAGGCTCTTTTCCCGGTCCCCGGACATGGCGTGGGCCGTCATGGCCACGATGGGCACCGAAGTGCTCCAGGGGGTGCCCAGCTCGCGGATGCGCGTGGTGGCGGAGAGCCCGTCCAACTCGGGCATCTGAATGTCCATGAGCACCAGGTCGTAGGGGCGTTCGGTCAGGGCCAGGACGGCCTCGATGCCGTTGTTCGCCACGTCCACCACCATGCCGGCCTTTTCCAGCAGCTCCACGGCGATCTGCTGGTTGATCTCGTTGTCCTCTGCCAGGAGGATGCGCCCCCCGCGGATGCGGTCCAGGCCTTCGGGTTCCTGACCGGAGGCGGCGCGGCGGGTCTTGCGTTCCGGGGCGTGGCCGAAGACGCTCATGATGGTGTCGAAGAGCACGGACTGGTTGAAGGGCTTGATGAGGAAGGCCTCCAGCCCAACTTCTTCGGCCTGGCGCATGACCTCTTCGCGACCGTAGGCCGTGACCATGAGGATGTGGGGCACGGCGGTGAGATGGGGCATGCCCTTGATGCGCCGCACGGTCTCGATGCCGTCCAGGCCGGGCATCTTCCAGTCCATGAGCACCAGCTCGAAGGGTTCGCCGCGTTGGGCCGCGGCGTCCAGGGCGTCCAGGGCCTCCTGCCCCGAGGCCACGGCGGTGACGTTGAACGAAAACGTGTTCAGGGCGTTGCTCAGGATGTTGCGGGCCGTGGGGTTGTCGTCCACCACCAGGGAGCGCATGCCGCGCAGGTCCACGGCAGGGGTGTAGTGGGGCAGTGCCGAGGCAGCGGCGCGCTCCAGGGTCACGGTGAAGCTGAAGCAGCTGCCCAGACCGGGCTCGCTCTCCACCCAGATCTCGCCCCCCATCATTTCCACGAGGCGCTTGCAGATGGTCAGGCCCAGTCCCGTGCCGCCGTACTTGCGGGTGTGGGAACCGTCGGCCTGGCTGAAGGACTGGAACAGCCGCCCCACCTGCTCCGGGGTGAGGCCGATGCCGGTGTCCTTCACGGCGCAGCGCAGGGTGACGCGCTCTTCTTCCTGGCGCTCCAACCCCACGCTGACCACCACCTCGCCCTTGTCCGTGAACTTGATGGCGTTGTTGGCCAGGTTGATGAGGATCTGCCCCAGGCGCAGGGGGTCGCCCAGGAGGTCGTTGGGCACCTCCGGGTGGAGGTTGAAGAGCACCTCCAGACCTTTTTCCTCGGCCTTGATGGCGATGATGTTGGCCAGGTTGTCCAGGACCTCGTCCAGCCGGAAGGCGATGGTCTCCAGCTCCATCTTGCCCGCCTCGATCTTGGAGAAGTCGAGGATGTCGTTTAT
>CAZNSV010000498.1:0-2696 GCA_964575775.1 uncultured Desulfovibrionaceae bacterium | reverse complement strand
CGAATGGGTCTACTACGTGAACTGGTGCGCCCGCCGCAACGCCCTCAAACGCCTGGAATTCAAGAGCCTGGCCCAGGTGCTGCTCAAGGACCGCATCCAGAAGCGCATGGCCCACCGCCTGGAGGTGGCCTGCGACGGCCTGCTGCGCACCATCCACGACCCGGCCACCGCGACGCTGCTGCGCAAGGCCGCGCCCTATCTGCACCACTCCATGCGCGGCGAGGCCGTGCTCAGCGTGGGCAAGGCCCTGGACATGATGGAGCGCGGGGTGCACGGCATCATCGTGGCCATGCCCTTCGGTTGCATGCCCGGCAGCGTGGCCGCCACCCTGCTGCACGACATCTGCGAGCGTCGCAAGGTGCCCATGATCAGCATTCCCTACGACGGCACCCCCTCCGTAACCATGCAACTGCAACTGGAGGCGTTCATGGCCCAGGCCGCACGAGGGCTGGAAAACCGCCCCTGCCCTGCTGGAGACAGACCGTGACCCAGGACACCCTGACCGAAATCCCGGCGCGGCAGGCTCTGCTGCCCGAGGCCTTGCGCCTGCTGCCGGAGCCCCCCGCCTGGCTGGCGGAATATGCCCAAAGCTACCGGGAGCTGCTGCGCGCCAGGCCGGAGCTGGCCCCCACGGGGGCGGCAACGGACGTGCTCTGCCCCTGCTGCGGTTCGGAATTGGCCTGCTTCGACCGCTTCCGGCACAATGCCGGTCAGCCCTGGCGGGAGAACGCCCGCTGCCCGGTCTGCGGCACCCTGGAGCGCCACCGCCACCTCTGGGTACGGCTCTGTCGGGAGAGCGCGCTCTTCGGCGAGCCGGGCAGCCTGCTGCATCTGGCGCCGGAGCCTTTCCTGCACCAGGTCTTCCCCACCTGCCCCCAACTGCGGTACGTGGACTGCGACATCCAGTCCGAGCGGGCCGGGAGCAGCGTGGAGGTCATGGCCCTGCCCTTTGCGGACGCGAGCTTCCGCTGGGCTCTGTGCTGCCATGTGCTGGAGCACGTGGACGACGACGCCAAGGCCCTGGCCGAGCTGCATCGGGTGCTGCAGCCCGGCGGCACGGCCTGGATCATGGTGCCCATCCTCAAGGCCGGAACGCTGCGCCTGCACCCACCCCTGGGCGGCTTCAGGCCCGACGACCACCGCCGGGGCTACGGTCCCGAGGACTTCCTGGCCCTGGTGCTGGGCGCGGGGTTCGTGCCGGAGCTGCTGTCCGTGAAGGAACTGCCCCCAGAGCAGCGGGCCCGCATGCGGCTGAGCAATCCGGTCTACCGTTGCGTCAGACCCGCTCCATAGTGTCGCGTCCGCTTAGTTCGTATTGATGATTGCCGCGACACCATGGGTGGTCGTAAGACCGCCCCGCCGCCGATGGCGGCGTGAGCGAACTGAAAACCGCGCTTTTCAGTTCACGGTCCTGCGCAAAAGTCATAGCTATGAATTTTGCGGACATCACACCTGAAGGAGACTGCGCCATGCTGCACGACACGCCTCAGAACAAGAACAACCTGGTCATGATCTGGACCACCGCCGACCCCGAAACGGCGCAGTTCATGGTCTTCATGTACGCCCGCAACGCCATTCTGCGGGGCTGGTGGCAACGGGTGCGGTTGCTGGTCTGGGGGGCCTCGACCCGGGCCCTGAGCACCAACCCCATCCTGCAGGAGGCGCTCCCGGCGCTGCAGGAGGCCGGGGTGGAGATCACGGTGTGCAAGGCCTGCGCGGACAGCTGCAACGTCACCGGCTCCCTGGAGGCCCTGGGCCTGGACGTGCGCTACGTGGGCGAGGAGCTCACGCAGATGCTCAAGTCCGACTGGGTCTGCCTCACGATATAACGGCGTTCCCCTTCCGGGTTCAGTCGTCCAGCAGGGCTTCCGCCTCGGCCCCACGCCGGGTGAGGCTGATGCCCGGCTCGAGTTCGGGGCCTTCTTCCGCCCCGGGCCAGCCAGCGCCCGTGATCATCTTGTAGAGCTGCTGCGCGGGGTGCAGGCTAGGCTTGAGGGTCAGGGCGGTGCCCGTCTCGGCCAGGGCCGCGTCGTGCTCCAGGTTGGAGACCAGGGCCCGGGCGCGGTTGTAGTGCACGTGGGGGTCGTCGGGCGTGAGCTCCAGGGCCTTGTCGTAGGCCCCGAGGGCCCCGGCGTAGTCCTCCTGCCGCCGCAGGGCCACGCCCAGGGTGTTGAAGGGGTTGGGGATGTGGCTCTTGTTGCGTACGATGTTCACGAAGAGCTGCCGCGTCTCCTCCAGGCGTTCCAGCCGGGCCAGGCTGCGGGCGGCGCGGAGGTCGCAGCCCTTGGCCTCGCGCTCCCGTCCCAGGGCGCGCAGCACCTCGCCCTGCACCTGGCGCCCCTGGGCCGCCAGCAGGAGAATCTTGGCCCCGCGCTTGAACGCCACCATGGCCCGGCCGAACTGGTTGTCCAGCAGGGCCCGGAACCCGGAATCGTAATAGTCCTGGGGCTCCTCCACGATCTCGGCCACGGCCTTGGCGGACTCCAGGGCCTCCTGCAGCCGCGCCTCCGCCAGCATGCGCCGGGCCTTGGCCAGGCGCCGTTGCTCCTGCCCGTAGAACTGCTGGACCTGCCAGAGCTGCAAGAGCAGGCGCTGCATGGCCTGCTCCGTCACGGGGCGCTTCATGAACCCGGCAACGCCCAGGGCCACGGCCTCGAGCACGAACCCGCGCTCCGCGGCGTGGGCCAGCAGCACCA
>CAZNSV010000497.1:0-2709 GCA_964575775.1 uncultured Desulfovibrionaceae bacterium | reverse complement strand
CACCGGAATCTGCCGCCCGTCCGCTCCCCGGTGCATGCTCTCGAAGAGCAGGTGCCCCTTGCTCTGCAGCCCTGCCAGCACGCGGTGTAACTGCTCCTCACCCAGGTCCCGGCTCACCAGGTCGAACAGGTCCATCCCCCGCAGCGTTGCGGGTTCGTAACCCGTGAGGCGGCAGGCCGCGGCATTGGCCTCCAGGATGCGTTCCGGCCTGTCGTCCGCTCCCAGTTCCAACAGATAGGCAGGGTCCTGCAGCAGGTGCAGGAGTTGGCCGAGGGCCTGGTCATCCAACCCCGCCAGGGCGGAAGAGGCTGGGGCGCGCTCGGCCCCGGAATCCGGCTTCTCCGGCATGTCCCCCCCGATTCGGGCTTGCCCTGTGGCTGTGCTCTCCAACCCTGATGCGCCACAGGGTTACGACGCATTCCTCATGCCTGGATTTGCGGATTTCGGCAACCCGATCTCACTTACTCCACATCAAGAGCGGTGCCGGACCCGTTCCATACAGCACGGAATCAGGACACTTCACCGCCCCTTGCCGCGTCTCAGCCAGCAAGCCCGGTGTGGGACTTGTAGGCGCGCACGGTGTTGAGCAGCAACTGGGCGATGGTCATGGGCCCCACGCCACCTGGCACCGGGGTCATGGCCCGGACCTTGGGGCTGATGTTCTCGAAATCGCAGTCCCCGCGCAGGCCGCGCTCCGTGCGGTTCATGCCCACGTCCACCACCACCGCCCCTTCCTTGACCATGTCCGCGGTGATGCAGTCCGGCTGGCCCACGGCGGCGAAGAGGAAGTCGGCCTGCCGGGTCTCGGCGGCCAGGTCCGGGGTCTTGGTGTGGCAGAGGGTCACGGTGGCGTCGCCGAAGGCGCCGCGCATGCCCAGCATCAAGGCCAGGGGGCGGCCCACGATGTTGCTGCGCCCCACCACCACGGCCTTTTTCCCGGCCGTGGGCAGCTCGTAGCGCCGCAGGAGCTCGATGACGCCGGCGGGAGTGCAGGGGCGAAAGCCCGGCAAACCCAGGGCCAGACGCCCCATGTTCACCGGGTGGAAGCCGTCCACGTCCTTGTCCGGAGTGATGCAGGCCAGGCAGGCGGTGGAGTCCAGCGTGCGGGGCAGGGGCAGTTGCAGCAGGATGCCGTCCACGTCCTTGCGCTCGTTGAGCTCGAAAATGAGGTTGTTCACGGCCGAACCACGGGTGTCCGCGGCCAGACGGTGGGTCTCGGAGCGGATTCCGGCCTCGAAACAGGCCTTTTCCTTGTTGCGCACGTAAATCTGGGAAGCCGGGTCCTCACCCACGATGATCACGGCCAGGCCCGGGGGGCGACCGGCCTGCTGCTGCAGGCAGGGCAGACTGTCGCGCAGTTCGGCACGAATGGCCTGGGACACGGCTTTACCGTCGAGCAGGATCATGGGGGCTCCTCATGCAGGGGGATCCAAGGCAGAGCGCCGGGGAACCAGTTGGCTCCCCGGCGCGATCAGTGGTGCCGGAAGGGGTTATTCCTCTTCTTCCTCGATGCCGAACATGGGCGCGAAGAGCGGCCCGGCGTAGATGCCCTCGTCTTCCAGGTCCTCTTCGATGCGCAGGAGCTGGTTGTACTTGGCCATGCGGTCGCTGCGGCACAGGGAGCCGGTCTTGATCTGACCGGCGTTCACGCCCACGGCCAGGTCGGCGATGAAGCTGTCCTCGGTCTCGCCCGAGCGGTGGGAGATCACCGTGGTGTACTGGGCTTCCTTGGCCATCTGGATGGTGTCCAGGGTCTCGGTCACGGTGCCGATCTGGTTCAGCTTGATGAGGATGGAGTTGGCGATGTTCTCGCTGATGCCGCGCGCCAGGATCTCGGGGTTGGTGACGAAGATGTCGTCGCCCACCAGCTGGATGCGGTCGCCCAGGGCGTCGGTGACCTCGGCCCAGCCGTCCCAGTCGTTCTCGGCGAAGCCGTCCTCGATGGAGACCAGGGGGAACTCCTGGGTGAAGCGGGTCAGGTACTCCACCATTTCCGTGGAGCTCAGGGTCTTGCCCTCGCCCTTGAGCAGGTACTTGCCGTCCTTGAAGAACTCGGAGGCCGCGGAGTCGATGCCCAGCACGATGTCGCGCCCCGGCACGTAGCCCGCTTCCTTGATGGCCTTCATGATGTAGGTGAAGGCCTCGTGGTGGTCCTTCAAATTGGGGGCGAAGCCGCCTTCGTCACCCACGCTGGTGATGTGCTTGTCCTTGGCCAGGATGGTCTTGAGGGTGTGGAAAGTCTCCGCACCCATGCGCAGGGCCTCGGCAAAGGTCTCGGCGCCCAGGGGCAGGATCATGAACTCCTGGATGTCCAGGTTGTTGGGCGCGTGGGCGCCGCCGTTGAGGATGTTCATCATGGGCACGGGCAGGATCTTGGCGTTGACGCCCCCCAGGTACTGATACAGGGGCAGGCCCACGTGCTCGGCCGCGGCCCGGGCGTTGGCCATGGACACGCCCAGCATGGCGTTGGCGCCCAAGCGGGACTTGTTCTCGGTGCCGTCCAGCTCGATGAGCAGGTTGTCCAGGGCCGTCTGCCGCAGGGCGTTCATGCCCACCACGGCCTCGGTGATCTCGCCCTGGATGTGCTCCACGGCCTTCTTGACGCCCTTGCCGCCGTAGCGGGCCTTGTCCCCGTCGCGCAGCTCCAGGGCCTCGCGGGTGCCGGTGGAGGCCCCGGAGGGTACGGCGGCCCGGCCCACGGCGCCGGAT
>CAZNSV010000496.1:0-2719 GCA_964575775.1 uncultured Desulfovibrionaceae bacterium | reverse complement strand
TAGGGGGGCCGCTTGTGAACTTCCAGATTCGGATATTCTCCAGTGCAGCCGTGCTGGGCTGGCTGCTTCTGCTCGCCCTGGTCTCTACCGCGTGGGGCCTGACCAGGCAAGACGTCCTGGATCCGCTCAAGGACGACCTCGACCAGGCCAAGACCGCGGAACAGGAGCTGGTCCGCCAGGCCGAGCTCTACGCCAAGGAGCAGCAAGCCAAGCTCGATGCCCTGCAAAGTGCCCTGGGTTTTCTGGACAAGGCCGCGCAACGCCTGCAGCAGGAGCACGCCGCCCGCAACCAGGCCCTGGACCGCGCCGTGCTCACGGGCTGGCAGCTCATCACCAACCTGGAAGACAAGGTCAACGTGCCCGGCCACGGCTTCGTGACCATGGACGAACTGCGTACCCACCGCGAGGGGCAGCGCCGGGAAATGCAGGAGCAATGGACCCTGGTGGAAGCCGGGGACTACGAGGTCCTGGTACCCGGCCTGGGCCTGACCACCCGCAACGACCTGCTCGAACGTACCCGAGAGTTGGAAACGGAGGCCGCCGCCTTCACCGAGCGACTCCAGCAGGGGCGCTTCGTCATCCACTTCCCCGGCCTGGGCGAGGTGGACGGCGTGCGCCTCCAGGCCCATCGCCAACTCCTGGAGGAGCGTATCACCCAGACCACCGCCCTCATCGATGCCGGCGACTACCCCGTGGTCCTGCCCCACCTGGGTGCCGTGACCAAGAACGGCCTCAAGGCCAGGATCGCGGCTCGCAAGCAGGAGCTGGAAGGCCTGCGGCAGCGCTTCAAGTACGGAGAAGAGCGCATTCTGCGCGCCCGCATGGGCTGGAGCACCGGCAAGGAGGTTCAGGTAGGGGGCGAACACCTGGAGCAGGAGAAAAAGGACCTGCAGCAGCAGCTCAAGGAAAAGCGCTTGGAATTCCTGCTGCCCACCGGCTTCACGGATGCCGCGAGCCTGGAAAGGCGCCTGGCCGACCTCAAGGCCGACATGGCCAGGGTGGAGCAGGAACTGGTGAACAAGACCTATGCCGTGGCCCTGCCGGACGGCACCTGGGCCAACCTGGCCGAATTGGACAAGGCCCTGCTCAATGCCATCATCGCCCCCGAAATCCGACAAGGACTCCAGCAGGGGCGCAAGAACATCGCCGTCACCGGCAGACTGGAGCTGGAACTGCTGCAGCTGGAGGCGGACAAGGCCGCGGCCTGGCTCAAGGACTTCCCGGGCTTCGCCGAACCCCACTTCGCCCTGCTCGCCCGCCAGCAGCTCTGGCAGCAAACCATGCTCAAGGAGTTCCGGCAGGAGCAGGACCTGGCCCAGCGCCGGATCCAGAAGGAGCTGACCTGGCTGGAGCGTTGCCTGCGTTTGCTGCCCTGAGTGCCGCCCACGGCTCTGGACGGAATATTGCATGTCCCGGGGTGCGGAACCGGAAGGCTTCGGCCCGCCCTGCCGTCACGGCAGGGCCTTACGTACGGGGCCTCGTTCCCGGCAGCGGCAGGGCGGCACGCTTTGCCCGGGCCCCGGTATCCGCAGGGCCAGTGAGCGAAGGCAGTCCCCGTTTCGAGAACGCCCCCACAGGGTGACGTGGTTGGGTCAAGTACCCGACCAAGAACGGGCATGGATTGCCAGGACAGTGTTTTTGGCGTATGCTGCAAGGCAAGATCCAAAGCACGCTCCGGCCCTGGAATGCAGCAGTCACCAGCGCCCGGAGACGGAAAAATGACGCAGACAAGGCCCAGGAATCATGAGGCAACACGCAACAGCACCCCCCGCAAGGGCCCCGGTCGGGGGTTCTTGCCGCTCATCCGCTTCAAGCCTCCTGCGCCCATGAGATACTTCTACATCGTCAACATCATGCTGGCCCTGATCCTGGCCCTGGGCATGGCCGTGGGGCTCGGCGCCCTGGGGCTCTACGTCTACGGCACCCGGGACCTGCCCAGCATCACCCGCATCAAGGACTACAACCCCAGCCTGGTGACCACGGTCTATGCCCACGACGGCCAGATCCTGGGCTACCTCTACCGCGAAAAGCGCTTCCTGGTGCAACTCGACGACGTGCCCGAACACCTCAAGCTGGCCTTCCTGGCTTCCGAGGACTCTTCCTTCTATCAGCACGAGGGGTTGGACATCAGCGCCATTGCCCGGGCCTTTTTCATGAACCTCAAGAGCGGCGAGATCAAACAGGGGGGCAGCACCATCACCCAGCAGATCATCAAGCAGCTACTGCTCTCCACGGAAAAAAAGTACGAACGCAAGCTCAAGGAGGCCATCCTTTCCTATCAGCTGGAGAACTTCCTGACCAAGGACGAGATCCTCACCATCTACCTGAACCAGGTCTTCTTCGGTGCCGGGTCCTACGGCGTGGAAGCCGCCTCGCGCACCTACTTCGGCAAGCACGTCCAGGACATCACCCTGGCCGAGGCCGCCGTGCTGGCCGGTTTGCCCAAGGCCCCCAGCACCTACAATCCCTTCCACAAACCGGAAAGCGCCAAGGCTAGGCAGCGCTACGTGCTGGGGCGCATGTTCGAGCTGCAGTGGATCGACGAGACCCAGTACCAGGCCGCCCTGGCCGAAACCATGCACTACAAGAGCATGCCCGAACCCACCTGGCGCCTGGGCGCCTATTACATCGAGGAGGTCCGGCGCTGGCTCATCGACTATCTGGCCGAGGACAACATGAAGCGCCAGGGCATCCGCCTCAACCGCTACGGCGAGGATGC
>CAZNSV010000495.1:0-2725 GCA_964575775.1 uncultured Desulfovibrionaceae bacterium | reverse complement strand
GTGGCCGTGGGGCAGGTGGCCGCCGTGGTGGACGCCAGCCTGCGCGCCGATGCCAAGGCCATCCTCGGGGGCGACATCGGCGTCTCCCGCAGCCACCTCCCCCTGGAGCAGCCCGCCCTGGACTGGCTCCAAGCACGCGGCGCGGTGACCCACACGGTGCGGCTGCGCACCATGGCCCGCCCCGTGCGCGCCGTGGAGGCGGAATACGACCCGGCCCTGCCCCAGACCCGGCGCTCCATGCTGGTGGAGCTCAAGGCCGTGGAGGCAAGCTACCCCCTGTACGGTGCGGCCACCCTGCAGGACGGCGGCCACTTCCACCAGGCCCTGCAGCGCCGCGACGGCGTCTGGGGCGCGGTGGTGGACCCGCGCGTCCTGGCCCGGCTGGGCCTGCACACGGGCGACGAACTGCTGGTGGGCAAGGCCCGTTTCCGCATCAACGCAGTGCTGCAGCACGAACCGGACAAGGCCGCCCAGTTCTTCGGCCTGGGGCCCCGGCTCTTCGTGGCCATGGACAGCCTGCCCGACACGGGCCTCATCGTGCCGGGCACCGTGGTGTCGCACGATTACGTGCTGCGCGTGCCCCAGACGCAGGGCGCGGGTTATCGCGCCGGTTCCCAGGACCCCGGCCGGGCCAAGGCCCTGGTGGAGGAGTTCCAGGCCGCGTTCGGCGACAGCGGCGCCCGGGTGCGCGACTTCACCGAGTCCGGCGGCTCCCTCCGACGGTTCATGGAAAATCTCGAACGCTACCTGCTCCTGGTGGGGCTCATCGCCCTGCTGGTGGGGGGCATCGGCGTGGCCAACGGCGTGCGCAGCTACCTGGAGACCAAGTCCGGGGCCATTGCCACCCTCAAGTGCCTGGGCGCCCAGCGCGGCATGGTCCTGGGCGTCTACCTGCTGCAGGTGCTGTACCTGGCCCTGCTGGGCAGCGGCCTGGGGCTTGCGGCCGGGCTGG
Organism: uncultured Desulfovibrionaceae bacterium; assembly: GCA_964575775.1. Lineage (GTDB taxonomy): Bacteria > Desulfobacterota > Desulfovibrionia > Desulfovibrionales > Desulfovibrionaceae > CAZFCK01. The sequence goes on along the minus strand of CAZNSV010000495.1, from coordinate 1,773 downwards.
CGGCGGCCTGGGGCGCCACCCATTTCCTGTTCCAGGTCCTGGGCTTTGCCGGTGATCCCGGCGAGGCCATGCTGCGGGGGCTCGGCGCCGCGCCTCTGCTGGCCGGACTGGGCTTCGGCCTGCTCACGGCACTGCTCTTCGCGCTGCAACCCTTGGACATGGCCTGCCAGGTGTCTCCGGCCCGGCTCTTCAGGGGTTATGCCGATCCCGGCCGTCCGGTTACGGGGCGCGGCACGCGGCTGGCCGCCCTGGCCGTGCTCGGGGCCATGCTGCTCCTGGCCTGGCTGCAGACGGCCAACCTGCTCCTGGTTGCGGGGTTCGCGGGCGGGGTCCTGGCAGGGGCGCTCACCTTCAGTCTCGCGGCCCGGGGCATCATGCGCCTGGCCGCCATGGCGCCGCGCTCGCGCCGCCCCTGGCTGCGTCAGGCCCTGGCCAACCTGCACCGCCCCGGCGCCCGGACCAGGGACGTGGTCTTCTCCCTGGGCCTCGGGCTCTCGGCCCTGGCGGGTGTGGCCCTCATCGACGGCAACATGCAGCACCGCATCAGCCGCCAGATGCCCGAGCAGGCGCCCAGCTACTTCTTCATCGACATCCCCAAGGACCGCATAGCGGACTTCCGCCGCACCTTGGAGAGCCTGCCCGGGGTCACGGACTTTCAGAGCGAGCCCTCCTTGCGGGGGCGCATCGTGGCCGTGAACGACGTGCCCGCCGAGCAATGGGAGGTCAAGCCCGACGCCCAATGGGCCGTGCGGGGCGAACGCGGTCTGACCTTTGCCGCGGCCAAGCCCGACAAGGTGCGCGTCACGGCCGGGGAGTGGTGGCCGGAGGACTACACCGGGCCGCCCGTGATGTGCTTCACCGAGGACCTGGCCGACGGCTTCGGCATCGGCGTGGGCGACTCCCTGACCCTCAACATCCTGGGCCGCAACATCACGGCCCGCATCGTGTGCCTGCGCGAGGTGGAGTGGGGCACCCTGGCCCTGAACCACGCCGTGATGCTTGGGCCCGGCGTGCTGGAGGCCGCGCCCTATTCGCACCTGGCCACGGTCTACAGCGCCCCCGTGGAGTCCGGCGGCAGCGATCCGGTGTTCGATACGGTGGTGACGCAGTTCCCGGAGGTCACGGCGGTGTATATCCGCGACGTGCTACAGGACGTGGCCGGGATCTTCGATGCCATCGGCCTGGCCGTGCGCGCCACGGCCGGGGTGACGCTGCTGGCGGGGCTGCTGGTCCTGGCCGAGACCCTGCGCGCGGGGCTGCGCGGTCGCTTCTACGAGGCGGTGATTTTCAAGGTGCTGGGCGCCACGCGGCGCGACATCGTGCGCAGTCTGGCCACGGAGTTTCTGCTCCAGGGCGCGGCCACGGCGTTGCTGGCCGCGGTGCTGGGCAGCCTGGTGTCCCTGGCCTTCATCCACTTCGCCATCAAGGGTGACTGGGTCTTCCTGCCCCTGCCGCTGCTCACGGTCTGCCTGGGCGGGGTGCTGGCCACCCTGGTGCTGGGGCTGCTGGGCATCCGCGGCATCCTGGGGCGCAAGGCCTGGCCCGTGCTGCGCAACGAGTAGGGCATGGGCGCGGTCAGCGACGACACGCCCTCCAAGGGGCGCAACGAATCCGGCAGCGCTGCTTGCGACGCCGCAGCGGCTAACGCGTCCATCGAAATGCGGAGCGAATCCTCAGGCGTTGCAACCGTCGAGGGGCGGGGCGGTACTGTCAACGGACTTTCCTCCAAGGGGCGCAAACAATCCGGCGGCACCAAGGGCGTGCCCCTGCGCC
>CAZNSV010000494.1:0-2726 GCA_964575775.1 uncultured Desulfovibrionaceae bacterium | reverse complement strand
AGGAGCCGCTGGGAGACCACGAACTTGAGGCTCTCCGCCAGGCGGATGCGGATGAGACGTTCTTCGGCCAGCTCGAACATGCCGATGATGCGGTTGATGGTCTGCCCCGCATCGGAGGTGTGCAGGGTGCCCAGGACCAGGTGACCGGTTTCCGCGGCGCTCATGGCGATTTCAATGGTTTCGCGGTCGCGGATTTCGCCCACCAGGATGACCTTGGGCGCCTGACGCAGGGCGGCGCGCAGGCCGTTGGCAAAGGAGTCGAAGTCCTGCCCCAGCTCCCGTTGGTTCACGGTGGCCTGTTTGTGGGGGTGCACGTACTCCACGGGGTCTTCCAGGGTGACGATGTGCACGGGGCTCTGGGAGTTGATCTTGTCGATGAGCGCGGCCAGGGAGGTGGACTTGCCCGAGCCCGTGGCGCCGGTGACCAGGATCAGGCCGAACTTCTCCTTGGCCATGGTCTCGAAAATGGCCGGGAGGTTGAGCTGCTCCATGGTGGGCACCGTGGTGGAGAGCTGGCGCATGACGATGGACAGGGAACCGCGCTGGCTGAAGATGTTCACGCGGAAGCGGGCGCGCCCCGTGAGCTGGTAGGCCAGGTCGCAGGAGCCCTGGCGCACCAGGTCGCGGAAGGTGCGCACGGTGGCGCCCATGAGGGCCATGGCCACGGCCTCGGTCTGAAAGGGCAGCAGGTCTCCTGCCTCAGGCTTGAGCGGCACGGGGATCAGCTTGCCATGCACCTCGGCCTGCAGGGGCTTATGGGCCGTGAAGATGATGTCCGAAGTCTGGGGTGCGAAGTCCAGGACCTGGCCGATGATATGGTCGAGCTGAGAGCGCAGCATGGCTTATTGCTCCGTGAAGTCGTCTGGGGCCTTGGAGAGGTATTGCACGAAGCGCTTCTTGTCCACGCACTTGTTGTAGGCGTCCATGGGGTCGATCATCTTCTTTTCCAGCAGCTTGCGGATTTCGTCGTCCAGGGTCTGCATGCCCTTGTTGCGGCTGGTCTCCAGCACGGAGTTGAGCTGGTAGGTCTTGTTCTCGCGGATGAGGTTGCGCACGGCCGGGATGCCCAGCAGGATCTCCAGGGCGGCCACCCGGCCGGGCTTGTCGATGCGGCGGAACAGGGTCTGGGCGATAACCGCGCGCAGGGACTCGGCCAGGGCGTTGCGGATCTGCTCCTGCAGGTCGCCGGGAAAGACCTCGATGATGCGGTCCACGGTCTTGGGCGCGGAAATGGTGTGCAGGGTGGAAAAGACCAGGTGACCGGTTTCCGCGGCCTCCAGGGCCAGCTGGATGGTTTCCTGGTCGCGCATTTCGCCCACCAGGATAATGTCCGGGTCCTCGCGCAGGGCGCCGCGCAGCGCGGCCTTGAAGCTCTTGGTGTCGCGCCCCACCTCGCGCTGGTTAACCAGGCAGCCCTGGGGCTGGTGCACGAATTCGATGGGGTCCTCGATGGAGAGGATGTGATCCTTGCGGGTCTTGTTGGCGTAGTCCATGATGGCCGCCAGGGTGGTGGACTTGCCGGAGCCCGTGGGCCCGGTGACCAGCACCAGCCCCTTGGGCAGGGTGGCTAGTTGCTTGAGCAGCGGGGGCAGTCCCAACTGCTCGATGGTGAGGATCTTTTCCGGGATTTCGCGGAACACGGCCGCGATGCCCCGGCTCTGCAGGAAGAAGTTCACGCGGTAGCGGGCCAGGTTGGGCACCTCGTAGCCGAAGTCCACGTCGCCCGTTTCCTCGAAATCCTTGATCTTCTGTTCCGGGGTGATTTCGTAGAGCAGCTGCTTGAGCTCGTCGTGCCCCAGGACCTTGAACTTGACGCGCTGCATCTCGCCGCGGATGCGCACCACGGGCTGGGAGCCGCTGGAGAGGTGCAGGTCCGAGCCGCCGTTCTCGTGGAGCATCTTGAAAAAGGCATCGATCTGGGCCATGGAGCCTCCCGGCTGGAGTCTGGAGGGTGAGAATCCGGTACCTTGCGGTTCTACAAGGCTTTCCCGGCTCCGTCAATTCCAGGCCCGAAACAACGAACAAAGGCCGGGCCTTCCCCTCAAGGAAGACCCGGCCTTGAAGCGACAGGATGCTGCCGCCTACTGTTGCGTATGGTTCTGGGGGCGGTCCTCCGGTTTGAGCAGCGACTGGAGCAACGTATCGCAGCGGTCGTCCTCGTGGGCGAAGAGCTTGGGCTGATCACCCTCCAGGAAGGCGTGGCGCAGCACGTCGTCCATGGTCTCCACCTCGATGATCTGCAGCCCCTTGAGGATTTCCTCCGGGACCTCCTTGAGGTCCTTGACGTTGTCCTTGGGGATGAGCACGCGCTCGATGAGCCCGCGGTGCGCGGCCAGGAGCTTCTCGCGCAGGCCGCCGATGGGCAGCACGCGCCCCCGGAGGGTGATCTCCCCGGTCATGGCCAGGTCGTTGCGCACGGGCAGGCCGAGAATGGCCGAGACCATGCTGGTGGCCAGGGTGATGCCGGCGGAGGGGCCGTCCTTGGGGATCGCGCCCTCGGGCACGTGGATGTGGATGTCGATCTTCTTGTGGAAGAGCGGGCTGAGGCCGAAGACCCCCGAGCGGGTGCGCACGTAGGACAGGGCGGCCCGGGCCGACTCCTGCATCACGTCGCCCAGCTTGCCGGTGATCTCCACCTTGCCGCTGCCGGGCATGAGCGCGGCTTCCACGGTGAGCAGATCGCCCCCCAATTCGGTCCAGGCCAGACCGGTGGTCACGCCCACCTG
>CAZNSV010000493.1:0-2747 GCA_964575775.1 uncultured Desulfovibrionaceae bacterium | reverse complement strand
GCCGTCCGCGCGAGAGAAGACCAGGTCATTCCGCTGCCAGAGGGGACCGGCAGCCAGGCGCTCCTGGTTTTGGCTGGCGCGGTGCTGGCGGAGCAGCGTTGCCACGCTCCGGGGCAGCGGGACCGAGCGGCGACCCCGAAGCGTCTTGGGCTCCACGAAGACAGGGCCGCCGTTCACCCATTCCAGGGTGCGCCGCACCTGCACGGCGCCCCGCGTCCAGTCGATGTCCTGCCACCGGAGGGCCAGGAGTTCCCCCCGCCGCATCCCCGAGGCCGCGGCCAGGAGGTAGAGGGGGAAGAGGCGGTCCTCCCGGGCCGAGGCCAGGAATTGGAGAACCTGTTCAGCCGACAGCGTCTGCATCTCCCGGCTTGCCGGGCGGGGTGAGGAGACGGCGTCTGCGGGATTGCGGGTGATGATCTCCCACAGCACGGCCTGGCGCAGGGCAGCGCGCAGGATGGTGTGCACGAGCTGGATCGTCCGGGGCCCGGCGCCGTCCTGCTTCAGGGCCCTGAACGCCTGCTGGACGTGAAGCGGCCGCAGGGCCTGGACCTTGACGGCGCCCAGGCGGGGGATGATGTGGCCTGTTGCGTACCGCCGGTAGCTCTCCAGGGTGACAGGCCGGACCCTGTCCGGCATGACGTCGGACAGCCAGCGCTCCAGGAGGTCGGCGACGGTCATCCTGTCTGGGGCGGGCAACTGCCCATCCAGGGACAGCCGCCGGACGTCCAGGAGTTTCCGGGCTACCTCCTCGGGTGTCCGGCCGTACCGCCACACGCGCTTGCGCTCGCCGTTGGCCAGGGTGACCCAGACCGCCCCCCGGTAGCGCCCCCGATACCAGACGATCGTGCCCTCGCCCCGGGCCCGGTCGCGTTTGCGGGCCAAAACCTCGCCTCCTCATAGCTGCATGGTGTTACTCACGCATCTCCACGCGGAGTGGCTGAAGTCCATAAGCGCCCAAGTCGGAGCGCCTGATCGAGATGACTGAATGACGCACGACCCATTTTCCAGAAGAAACGCTGAAATCGATCTCCTCTGGCGGGTAACTGGTCGGCACTGAGGAGAACTCCAGGCGGATGATGAGTTGTGCGCTAAAAGGTTTTCCCTCGAACCTGGCGTCCAGCACACCGGCGAGGCTCTTGCTCCAGTGCAACTGTGTGAGGTAGTCCACATCAGTCCAGGCGCTTCCGTTGTCCGCAGAAAACGTGATGAGGTCATCGCTGACGCTAAGACGCAACGGTAGACCACCTATTTTTCCAAACCGCTCCTTCAACAGACCCTGGAAGTCCGCTGACGGCATGCTCTTAATCACGCGCACATCCTCAGCCGACAGCTCTCCGCCTGACTGCCGCTTCAGGGCATCCCGTTCGGCCGCAAGGGAAGACACCTGAGCCTGTAATGCCGAAATGAGCTGTCTGGCCTCCTGCAGTTCTCGGCTTGACTGCGACGGGGCGGTCAGATGGACAGTGCCCGTAGGGCCGTCAAACGCAACATCAAAGCCCATAAGTTCAGCGATAGGCCGTACCGGAAGCACTGTTCGACCGGCCAAGACAACTGCTGGAACATCGGTCTGCAGCGGCTTCCCGTTTACCATGATGTGCACTACAGGGTAGCCAAGGTAGGTTTCGTGCCCGGCCCGGGCAGTGGCTGCCAGCAGCAAAGCCATCAGGGCGACAACTATGAGGTGCCATTTCCTTCGCACGTGATCTCCTCCTCTGATAAACACTTTCTATTACAGCGGCACGCAGGACCCTGCCCAGTGTCAATAGAACCCATCTATCCCTACTTGACACCCTCGTCTGGAACGCCCAACAGCCAGCTGATCGGGACCCTGAGTACACGGGCAAAGCCCACCAGTTGCGAGACTCTCAGTTCCCGCTTTCCCTTCTCAAAGTCGTCTACGCGCTGTTGGTATATGGAGGAGAGTCCCCAGACCTGAAGACGAACCGCAAGATCTTCCTGACTCCAGCCTAGCTCAGTTCGTCGTGCCGCGATGCGCTCGCCGATTGCCTTCCGTAGATCCACCAGCAGCCCTCCAGGTATTGGGGTATCGCCCCAAACCTATCACCGGGCAGCGGCCGGGCCACACAAAATCTGTGTAAGAATGGGCCCTAGATGAGCGGGCTGAAGAGTCCTATACGCCCCATATATCGCGGTTGCATGCGAACGTATGTTTGCGTATACTAAAGACGCCTAGCTGGAAAGAGAGGGGCACACCGATGGAATTAGATCCCAGGCAATACGCCTTAGTGCTACAACTGCTGGGCAAGATCGGGCGAACAGACTTGGCGTACCAGGTGCACCGGGCCTTCAGGGGGGCGGGCCTGGCTCCCCCCGCGGTCGAAGAGCCGTATGAGCAGCCTCAAGAAGCTGCACCACCCCCTCAGGCGTAAAACCCAACTCTGCCGCTCTTCTTACTGCTGCGGCCCATGAGGGCGCTATGCCTTCCGAGAATGATGGGTCCTCAGATTCACCGCTTAGATAATACGGGTTAACACCAAGGGCTTCTGCAAGCCGGACAACTATGTCCCAGGTTTGAGGAGCTCTTTCGTTTCGCTCATAGCCAGAGATCGATCGCTGAGCAACCCCAGACCGTACCGCCAAATCTGGTTGCGACCAGCCTCGCTGTTCACGTAGCTCACGCAGTCGATCTCCGCGAAATTGCGCCATTTGAGACACCTCGCCGCCTTCTACTACGTTTATTCTGCTCCGAGATGTAAAATTGCGCTAGGACGAACCCGCTCTCTTGA
>CAZNSV010000492.1:0-2753 GCA_964575775.1 uncultured Desulfovibrionaceae bacterium | reverse complement strand
GTTGGCGATCTTGACCATGGCGGCAAAGCGGGGGACATAATGCAGGGTCTCTTCTCGCAGGGCCATTTTCTCGTCCAGGGTGTGGTTGCGCTCCACCAGCTCGAAGAAGTCACGGGCGCCGGTGGCCTTGAGGGCGCGGCCGATCTTGCCTTCGCCGGCGTTGTAGGCTGCAATGGCCAGGGACCAGTCACCGAACATGTTGTGCAGGATCGTCAAATAATCGGCGGCAGCATGGGCGGCACGATAGGGGTCGCGGCGTTCGTCCATCCACCAGTCCACGGAAAGATTGAAGCGACGCCCCGTGAAGGGCATGAATTGCCAGCATCCGGCGGCACCGGAAGGCGAATAGGCCATGGGGTTGTAGCCGCTCTCGATGAAGGGCAGGTAGATCAGGTCCTCGGGCAGCCCCCGCTCGGCGAATACCTTGCGGGCATGGGGCAGATAGCGCTCGCCACGGTTGATCCAGGCCTCGACCTTGAAGCGGATGTCGCGGTTGAGAAACACGAACTGCTCCGCTATGAGCTTGCGCGCCAGGGGTGTGTTGCTGTAGCGAATCCTGCTCTCGCTGTTCAAGGCCTGCTGCTCTTGGGCCGTCAGCACGATCCCGCCGGAATGGCCAGGAGAAGGCTGGGTGAGCACGGGATCGAGTTGTTCTTGCCTGCCCTGGCCAGGACTGGCCAGTTCGGTACCGATGTGCGACTTGGAACCACAGGCAACCACCGACAGGAGCAAGGCGATGAGCACGACAGACCGGATCAAGTACATGGCAGTCTCCTCTGCTAGGCAAAAGTTGCTTCCTGCAACTGCGACTGCCTGAGCTATACAACTTTGGTGCCAATGCGTTCTAGAAAATGTCTTGAGAATATATAGTGCCGCACGTGACTGCAGTATAGTCTATGCCCGGGTGAACTGCAACGCTCTGGACTTCAGCTCCATGCACCGTGTTTCCTGGGACGGCGCCAGTGCAGTGCTGATCTGACTGCGCCCGCCGCACTGACCCGGGATACAGGGACTGAAACGAGGCACTACGTCCTTGAACGATGCAGGCAACACCATCCGACACAGGAGTGGACAAAAGCATGACGGAAATTGAAAGCACGGGTGTGGAACTCCTGGCAGGACGCAAACCGGTCCTGGAGTGCATCGAGCAGGCCCCGGAACGGGTGGATGCCGTCTGGATCCAGCAGGGGCTGCGCTCCAGGGACCTGTCCCTGGTCATGGAGGCCTGCAAGCGCAAGGGGCTGCGCTATCAACTGGCCCCCCAGCAACACCTGGACAAGCTCTTTGCGGGGCGGCACCAGGGGGTGGTGGCCAGGGTCTTTGCCCAGGGCTTCACGGACGCCCTGAGCCTGGTGCGGGAGGTCCGCGAGGCACCGCTCCCGGTGCTGCTGGCCCTGGATCAGGTTCAGGACCCCAACAACGTGGGCACACTGGCCAGGACCCTGCTCGGTATCGGCGGGGGCGGCATCCTCCTGCCCAAGCACAACGCGGCGGGACTGGGTCCTGGTGCGGCCAAAGCCGCGGCAGGGGCGCTGTGGAAACTGCCCCTCGCCAAAGTTGTGAACCTGGGCGCGGCCCTGGAAACGGCCCGGGAAGGTGGTCTGCAGATCTGCGGCGCCGCAATGGGCGAGGACAGCGTGCCCTTCTACGAGTTCACGCCGCGCTTTCCCGCCGTGCTGGTCCTGGGGGGCGAGGACAAGGGGCTGCGCCCGGGCATTCGGAAGAAATGCGACATCTGCCTGCAGATACCGCTGGCCGGCCCCATGGAGTCCCTGAACGTGGCCCAGGCCGGGGCCATGATCCTGGGGCACTGGCTGGGGCGCTTCAGGAGCTGAACGCGCAACGCCTCAGGGTTGGAGCCTCAGGGTTGGAGCGTCAGGGCTGGAGCCTCAGGGCCAGGCGCTGACCGGTGAGCGGCACCCCGTAATGGGCATCGTCCACACTCTCCACCACCTTGAACCCGGCCTGCTCGTACAGATAGCGCGAACCGGCAAGCCCGGTCACGGTCCAGAGATAGGCTTCGGCGAAACCCCGCTCGCGGCAGAAATCCAGGGCAGCGGAGAACAAGGCTCGGCCGTGACCGCAACCCTGGCAGGCAGCATCCACAATGAACCAGCGCAACCGGGCCCGGCGCTGCTCCTGGTCCGCGGCGCTGGAGCCATGCACGGCGATGGACCCGAGGATGCGCTCGCCGCTGCGAGCCAGCAGCAGCAGATCGCGCTCGGCAGAGAACCCCTGCAAAAAGGCGGACAGCTCCTCGGCCACCTGGGACTCGAAGAACAAACCGACATTCCAAAGGCGGTGGTAGTACGCGGCATGCAGTTCCACGATGCGCCCCAAGGCGCCGGGGCAGTAGCCGCTGCTCAGTGTGATCGGTTCCATGTCACTCTCCATGGCATGGACCAATAAATGAGCTTGGGCTCACAAGGCAAGAGAGCACACGTGGCCCCCCTCGGGGGGCTGCGGCTCAGCGCACGTAGTGGGGAATGTTCATGAAGACATTGGTGGTGTAGGTGGTCATCTTGTCCAGAATCCAGGGGAAAGACACCAGCAAGGCAAGGAAGATGGCCACGATCTTGGGGATGAAGGTCAGGGTCTGCTCCTGAATCTGGGTGGCGGCCTGCAGGATGCTGATGAACACGCCCACACCCAGCCCCAGGCCCAACATGGGCAAGGAGATCATCAGGGCCAGTTCGATGGCTTCGCGGGCAAAGCCGATGACGAATTCGGGGGTCATGCGAATCTCCTGGCTG
>CAZNSV010000491.1:0-2754 GCA_964575775.1 uncultured Desulfovibrionaceae bacterium | reverse complement strand
TGCGAAAACGGCGGGGGTCATGGACCCCCGCCGCCGAGCGTCATGGTAAAGGGGGCAGTTACTTGATCTGGGCCAGAGCGGCGTTGGCCTTGGCGATGGTCTCCTGGACAATGGCCTCTTCCTTGCCCGCCACGGCGGCCTCGGAAGCGGCGGCAGCGGCCAGGGTCTTGTCCACCCAGGCGTCGCCCAGCTTCTCGCGGATGAACTCCAGGCCCGCGGGCTGCGCCACCTCGCGGAACTGGGCGATCCCCGCCGCGTCGGGCTTGTAGATGTCCATGCCGTGGTTCTTGAGGTTCTCCAGGGCGGCCAGCTCGGCTTCCTGGTTGAACCCGCAGTGAGCCATGCCCAGGACCTTGGCGGCTTCGGCCACCACCTGCTGCTGCTCGGGGGTCAGCTTCTCGGTGAAGAACTTGTCGTTGATGAACACGAAGAGCGGATTGTAGAGGTGGCCGTCCAGCACCAGGAAGTCCTGCACTTCATAGAACTTCATGTCGTGGATCAGGGCGATGGGGCACTCCATGGAGTCCACCACGCCCTGCTGCAGGGCCATGTACAGCTCGGAAAAAGCGATGGGGGTGGGGTCGCCGCCCATGGCCTTGACCATGGCCATGTGCGCCGGGTTCTGCATGGTGCGGATCTTCAGGCCCTTGAGGTCGGCGGGCGCCTTGAGCTGGGACTTCTTGTTGGTGAAGTGGCGGAAACCATTCTCGGTGATGGCCAGGGTGCGCACTCCGGTCTTGTCCAGCAGCCCCTGCTTGAATTCGGCGGCCACGTCGGAGTTGTAGAAATCCCAGGCCCCGGCCGCGGAGCTGAAGAGGTAGGGGATGTCGAAGATCATGACCTCGGGGAAAAAGCCGGGCACCGGCCCCCCGGACAGGGTGCCCATCTCGATGGTCCCCATCTGGATGCCTTCCAGGGCTTCCAGCTCCGCACCCAGCTGGCTGGCGTGGTAGGCCTTGACCTCCACTGCGCCGTTGGTGCCGCTCTCCACCAGGTACTTGAAGATGTTCACGGCCTTCACCGTGCGGTTGTCGGGCTGGTCCGGACCGGAGTTGGCCAGCTTGATGACCACCGAGGCCTGCGCCGCACCGGCGCACAGCAGCAGTGCCGCCAGGACCAGACACAGGGGAGCGAACTTGGTAAAACGCTTTTTCATGTTGGGACCTCTTGCTCGTGAATTGTTCACAGGATTGGAAAAACGCTCCAGGTGCAGGGGTGTTACATTTGGGTGGGCATTCTTGTCAATCGCGTTACAGTCGCCCGCGCCCCAAGGCGCGAGGGCAGGCGATCCGGCACCCCGACGGCTTGTGATGCCACGCCAAGTGGTTTATAGAGCGCCCAAGGACCAAGCACAGCCCCTTGCGCGGGGCCGAACCTCAACCCCCGGAACGCCATGAAGAAAATCCTCCTCGCCCTCTGCGTCCTGTCACTATGCAGCGCCACCCCCGCCATGTCGGCCATGGACCTCAGCCAAGGGTTCCTGGGGCTGGAGTGGGGCACCGTGATCGCCGACCAGCCCGGCTTCACCCTGCTGCGCTCTTCCGGCGGCCTGGACTACTACGAGAACAAGGACACCGCCTACTCCGTCACGGCCGACGACTCCACCCAGGTGATCTTCGGCGCCGTGGACGGCAAGCTCTGCGCCGTGTTCATCAACCTGGACACGGACAAGGGCTACGAACGCAGCAAGGACTACCTGCTCAACCGCTTCGGCAACCCCAAGGTCAAGAAACAGGGCCAGGAGCTGGAGTATTCCTGGCTGGAAAACGACGTGAAGCTGCGGGTGAAGCTGAAAAAGAACGAGGCGGACGGCAGCCGGAAGATGGCCTTCTACTTCATGCCCCTCTTGAAACCCGGCAATCCGGCCTTCACCAAGGCCATGGACGAATTCCCCAGCTTCCACATGAAGAGCGGCCCCTTTGATCGCAGAGAAGGCATCCCGCTGCTGAACTTCTGAGACTCCCCACCACACTGCCCTGCCAGGCGCCCGGGTCCGCCCGGGCGCCTTTCCTTTTCTGGACCAACACTCAGCGCTTCGTGCCCCGCTCCGGTTGCCAGGCCGGAACCTCCACCACGGCCCGAGTCCAGTGGCCCGGTTCGCTGGTGAACACCATCCGCCCCCGATGGTCCTGGACGATGCGGTGGCTGATGGACAAGCCCAGTCCGGTACCCTTGTTGCGGGGCTTGGTGCTGAAGAAGGGCTCGAAGATGCGCGGCAGGATCTCGGGCGGAATGCCCACGCCGTTGTCCTCGAAGATCAGCCGCAGCCAGGGGCGCGTCCGCCCTTCCGATTCCGCCTCGCCTGGCTCCGCCCCCTGAAAGCTCTCCATGCGTACCAGAAGCCGCTTCTCTCCGGCGGGTTTGTCCTGCAGGGCGGCCCGGGAGTTGGCGATGCAGTTGATGAAGACCTGCTGCAGCTCCGAAGGCTTGCCAAAGAACTGGGGCAGGTCCGGCTCCAGCTCCAGGGTCAGGCTCACCCCTTCCTTGTTCAGCTGGTTGCGGCACAGGTGCAGCGCGTCCTGCAGCACGTCCTGCAGAGGCGCCAGGGTCAAGGTGTCGTCCTGCCCCTTGGCGAAGTTCAGGAGGGTGCGCACGATGCCCGCGATGCGGTCGCCCTCCTTGATGATGCGCTCTGGCAGGTCCGGGTAGGTGAGCTGCTTCTTGGGATCGTCGCGCAGCAGTTCCGCGAAGTTGATGATCCCGTTGATGGGGTTGTTGATCTCGTGGGCCACGCCGGCGGCCAGCTCGCCCAGG
>CAZNSV010000490.1:0-2765 GCA_964575775.1 uncultured Desulfovibrionaceae bacterium | reverse complement strand
CATGGGCCTCGGCGGCATCCCCGGCCGGGGTGGCCGTGGCGTGGGCGCTGACGCAGTCCACGTCCTCGGGCGTGAGGCTGCAGCGCTCCAGGGCCTCGGTCATGGCCCGTTGCAGGCCCTCGCCGCTGGGCACGGAGATGTGGCGGCCGTCCGAGGAAAAGGCGTAGGCCAGGACCTCGCCCAGGATGGGGGCTCCGCGCTCCAGGGCCAGGTCCAGGCGCTCGAGCAGCACGGCGGCGGCCCCGCCACCGGGCACCAGGCCGTCGCGCCGGGCGTCGAAGGGCAGGCTGGCCTGTTCCGGGGTCTCCAGACGCTGGGAAAAGGCGCCCAACCCGTCGAAGCTGCAGATGGACTGCCAGGTGATCTCCTGGGCACCGCCGCAGAGCACGCGGTCCTGACGGCCCAGGGCGATGAGGTCCGCGGCCTGACCGATGGCGTGCCCCCCGCTGGAGCAGGCCGAGGCCAGGGTCCAGCAGGCACCCTGGGTGCCCAGCAGGATGTTCAGGTTCATGGTCACGGTGGAGTTCATGGCCCGAAAGATCTGCCCGGAGCCGATGCGCGCCGTGTCCCGGTGTTCGAGCAGGCTCTGGGTCTGCTCCACCGCGGCCAGGCAGCTGGAATCGGACCCGAAAATGAGCCCGCTGCGGCCGTTGCGCAAGGCCTCGGGGGGCAGCCCTGCCCCTGCCAGGGCCTGGAGGCAGGCGTCGTAACACCAGACCGCGAAGTCCGGCATGGTCTTGCGCTGTTTGCGGGTGAGCTGCGGCGGGAGGGCGTAGTCGCGGATCGCGCCGGTGAGGGGGCTGCGAAACCCCAGTTCCAGGCGCTGGGGGTCCAGCACGATGCCGGAACGCCCCTCGCGCAGTGCCTCCACCACGGTGGCGCAGCAGTTGCCCAGGCAGCTGACGATGCCGACTCCGGTGATGGCGACCCTGTGCATGAACGGTTCCGATTTCTCCGTGAAAGTGTGGGGGGTTGCGTCCGCTTCTGTTTTTGGGAGGTGTGACTCTACGGGGGGCGGGGCGCCCCGTCAAGGCGCGTTTGGCGTGCTTGGGCGCTCACCTGGCCGCAGGGGCGCGGAGGCGTGTCCGGGAGTGGCACCCCGGCGCAGCAGCAGCCCCAGGGTCCCGCCGTAGAGCAGCAGGAGCAGGGCCACGCGCCCCCCATGCGCCGAGAACGCGGCCCAGGCCTGCACCAGATGGTGCTGCACGGTCACGGGGGGCAGGGTGTCGGCCGCGAGGTTCAGGGCCATGTCCAGACTGAACAACCCGTGCAGGCCCGCCAGCACGCCGGGCAGCAGAAGCAACCGGCGCCGCAGGGGGCAGCCGGGCCAGGCCAGGATCAGGGCCGCCAGCACAGCCGTGTTTTGCAGCAGGGGCAGGAGGTCGATGCTGTCCTTGCGCCCCCGCAGGGTTGGGCTGCCGTCCGGCAGCACCCGGGGCACCACCAGGCTGACCTCGAGCCGCAGATCGGCCTTGGTGGGACGGTCGCAATGCAGGCTCACCTCGCTCCCGGGCAGGGCGGCCAGTTCCAGCTGCAGTGCGAACAAGGGGCGCAGGAGGCGGCAGGAGCCCGCGTCAAAGGCCAGCCCCCCCAGAAAGACCAGGGAATAGACCAGCACGAAGACCAGAACGAAGCGGACGGCCCGAGACCAGGTCAGGCGGGGCAGGTTCACGGCCCCTCCATTGTTCGGGGGGGGTGGACCGTGCGCGGCGCCACGATCAGGAACCAGGCCAGACCGGGCAGCAGGGTGAAGACCGGCCCGGCATAGGCATGGAACAGGTCGGCGTGGGCCGAACCCTGGGCATAGAACAGGAAAAGCAGCAGGATGCGCAGGGCATTGCCCAGGAAGACCACGCACAGCCCCCCCAGGGCGGCGGCAAGGCCGGACAGGTTTGGGGCACAGGCCAGCAAGGCGGCACAGAGCACGGCGCTGGTGCTCAGGCCGTCGCACTCGGCCGTGATCTTGAGCACGGCCATGCCACTACTGAAAAGATAGTTCCGGCTGCTGGTGACGTCCAGCTCCGGGTGCGTATGCACGAGCGCCCCTGCCGCGAAATCGGTCAGCCAGACCCGCACGGGGGCATGGAGCCGGGCCTCGGGCACCAGATGCAGCAGGCCGAGGAAGAGCGCTGCCAGGAGCAGGAAGCGGAGGGCGAACAGAACACCGGGGGTGCGGAGGGGGTGCATGGGGTTCCTGGGCGCTGCTGCTGCGCGGGGCTCAGTCCAACAGCTGCAGCAGGGTGTCGGCATTGTCCAGGGTGCCGAGGTCGCGCTCCACCAGCAGGGTGGCCTGGGACGTAAGCACGATCCCGGCGGCTCGGGCCGCGAGAGTCAGCAGGAACAGTTCACGCTGCAGGGCGGCGGGGTCCAGATGGGGCTCCGCGACCCCCAGCATGCGTCGGGTCTCGAAATTGTGCTTCTCGCGCAGCTTCTCCAGCTCGGCGGCCTGCAGCAGACGCTGCTCCAACTCGCGGCGGCGCTCCTCCAGGGCGCGGGGCACCTCGGTCAGGGATTCCAGGGGCGTATGGGCGCAGAAGTCCAGGCACCACTCGAGCATGGGCAGAAGTTCGGCCGTGCCGCCGGGCAGACGCGGCGCCCCTGTAAGGATGCGCGTAGCCAGGGTCGTGGTCGGGGGCGTCCACACGGGCCTGAGCCTGCGGCACCGCACGCGCAGGCGCAAGCACAGTTGGGGATCAAGGGGCGGCTCCTGGTCCAGGGCCGCGACTACGGGCTCCGGCAAGGTCTGCTCCAGACAGAGGCGGGTG
>CAZNSV010000489.1:0-2793 GCA_964575775.1 uncultured Desulfovibrionaceae bacterium | reverse complement strand
AGGAATGTCTTGAGAGACAGAACCATAGCGCATTATCGCTTTGGAACTCTGCTCCCACCTGCAATAACATCCAATTGGTTCATAATAGTGCGTAAGGGCATCCAGCCAGTATCAATGGCTACATTTTCTAGATGTCCAGCCCCCAGAACTTGAGCACCGCCATGCCGCCGTGCACGTTGACCACCTTGTCGAAACCCAGGTGGTGGAGCTGGATCTGGGCCTCGTAGGAGCGGCCCCCGGTGTTGCAGACCAGGACCACCGTTTTGTCCCGGGGAACCTCCGCCAGGCGCTCCAGGAGCTTGCCCTGGGGGATGTTGTGCCAGTGTTCGGGGTGGCGCTCCTGATAGGGGCGCGCGTCCGCGAACTCCCGGCAGTCCAGGAAGAAATACTCCCCGCTGTCGCGCTGCTCCCAGAGCTCGTTGAAGCGGTCCGGCCCCACACCCTGGTTGCGCCCGGCCAGGGCGTTGTCCGCCATGCAGCCCAGGGCATTGAGCACGTCCATGGCCGAGGCGAAGGGCGGGGAATAGGCCAGCTCCAGGTTGGCCATTTCATCCACCGTGAGCCCCTTGCCCAGGAGCCCGGCCACCATGTTGATGCGCCCCACGGTGGCGTCGCCCGCGCCGCCCAGGCCCTGGATGCCCAGCACCCGGCGGGTGGCGGGATCGAAGCACAGTTCCAGGGTCATGAGTTGCTTGGTGGGATAGAAGTGGGAGCGGTCGAGCTGGGTCAGGATCACGCTCTCGGCCTTGAACCCGGCCTCCTTGGCCGCCGGAGGCGCAAATCCCACCCCGGCCAGGCACTGATCGAAGAGCTTGACCACCCAGGAGCCCACCGCGCCCTCGAAGCGCGCATGCCCCCCGGCGAGATTGTTGCCGATGACGCGACCCTGGCGGTTGGCCATGGAGCCCAGGGGCAGGTAGAAGTTGCGCCCCGTGAGCTGGTGGCGGATCACGGCGCAATCGCCCCCCGCGAAAATGTCGGGGTCCGTGGTGCGCATGGTCTCGTCCACGAGGATGCCGCCCCTACCGTCCACGGCCAGGCCGCACTGTCTGGCCAGGGTGTCGTTGGGCACCACGCCCACGCTGATGATCACCGCGTCGGCTTCGAGCACGCCATTGTTGCGGGTGACCACGCGCTGCACGCGGCCCTCTCCCTCGATGCGCTGCACGCTCTCGCCCAGGAGGAAGTTCACGCCCTTTTCCTCCATGTGCAGCTGGGCCATCCTGGCCATGACCGGGCTGCAGAAGCGGGGCATGATCTGGGGGAAGAGCTCCACCACGGTGGTGTCGATCTCCCACATGTCGGCAAAGGCCTCGGCCATTTCCAGGCCGATGAACCCGGCGCCCAGGATCACGGCGCGCCCCACCTCGCCTTTGGTCATGGACTCGCGGATGCGCACGGCGTCCTGGGGGGTGGAGACGTAGTGCACGCCGGGCAGGTTCTCGCCCGGGAGATTCAGACGGCGCGGGGTGGCGCCGGTGGCCAGGACCAGCTTGTCGTAGGTCAGGGTCTCCTCCTTGCCTGTGGCCAGGTCCCGGACGGTGACACTCTTGGCCTTGCGGTCCACGGCCAGGGCCTCGCAGCCGGTGCGCATGTTCACGCCCTTGACTTCCCTGAAGAAGTCCGGGTCGCGCAGCATGTGGAAGCTGGTGGTGCGCAGCTCGTTGACCTCGGAGACCTCGCCCCCCACGTAGTAGGGGATGCCGCAGCCGCCGTAGGAAATGAGCTGGTCCTTGTCGATCATGGTGACGAGGGCGTCGGGTTGCAGACGCTTGAACCTGCAGGCGGCCTTGGGACCCAAGGCCACTGCGCCGATGACGACCACATGCTGCGGCATGCTCTGCTCCTTGTAAGACTCCCACCCGGATTTCACCCCAAAGTAGGAGGGTTTTATTGACGCACCCATAGCCCTGACGCAGGGCATGCCGGGCAGAACGCGCGGTCTGCCATGCGACACGGCTCTTGTGCCGCCCAAAGCGGCAAACCCCCGCAACCGGTTCAGACTCGGAAGCGGGGGCCAGTGCTCCCCTTCATGCTCTCAGGCACGCCAGGACGCGGCAGGCACCGGACATCGACCTGTCAGGTCCGGTTCGCCGTCCCGCCGCACCCCCGACGGGTGCTCCCGAAAAACCCTAGGTCTTGGAAATAGCCTCGGCCGGGCAGGCGTCGATGGACTCTTCCACGCAGTCGTCTTCGGCGTCGGGATTGATGACCACGGCCTTGTCACCCTCTTCGTTCATCTCGAAAACGTCGGGACAGATCTCGACACACGACTCACAGCCCATACATGCATCGTCATCGATCACAATGGCCATACCGGATCTCCTTCTGCTTTCTTGGCGGTCCGCTGCCCGGGTTCGTCGCTCCCGGCCCTTGCCGGGGCGCTCGCCACGGTAAACTGCAGCGACAGCCGACACCACGCCCCATGCACGGCGAGCACGGTAAAATTGATAATGCTCATACACCATTTCCCGCTTTGCTTGCAAGCAAGGAATCATTCCACAATTTTTATACCGACAGGGGCGCCGAATCAGTTTGGGGAACAACCGCCCGGGAGGGCAGAACCGCACACCGGACCTGCTATGATTCTCATTTCAGGCGGGTCTGGCAATCCCTATTCCTTTGTGCTATTCTCTTGCATGGTTGCAGGCTTCAGAAGTCTCTGCGCACCCTGCGGCACAAGCGCGGCCTTTGGGCCACGGAGGCGACAATGATCATCACGTGCCCCAACTGCGGCATCCAGCGCAAGATCGACGACAAGCTCATCCCCGTGGGCAAGCCGCGAATCTCCAC
>CAZNSV010000488.1:0-2794 GCA_964575775.1 uncultured Desulfovibrionaceae bacterium | reverse complement strand
CCTGCACAAGGCGCAGGTGGCCCCGGACGGGCTGGTGCTCCTGGACCAGAAGCTGGACGCCTGCCAGCTGCAGTGTTTCCCCGTGCCCATGGCCGAGCTGGCGCCGCGCCCCATCTTCGAAAACGTGGCGGCCCTGGGTGCCCTGGGCGCCCTGTTGGGACTGGAGCGCGGCGTGCCCGAACGGCTCCTGGGCGACATCTTCAAGAAAAAGGGCGACGAGATCGTGCGCCAGAACGTGGAGGTGCTGCACCGGGCCTACGACTGGACTGCGGCACAGCAAGCGCCCTTCGCGCCCTTGGCCGCCGTGGAGCACCCCCGGCAGCGGCTCATGTGCCACGGCAACGAGGCCATCGTGCTGGGCGCCCTTGCGGCCGGGGTCAAGTTCTGCTCCTTCTACCCCATGACTCCCGCCACCTCCGTGGCCATGGGGCTCATCGAGCACGCCAAGACCATGGGCGTGGTGGTGGAACAGGCCGAGGACGAGATCGCGGCCGTGAACATGGCCCTGGGCGCCTCCTTTGCCGGGGCCAGGGTGCTGGTGCCCACGTCTGGGGGCGGTTTCGCCCTGATGGTGGAGGGGGTGAGCCTCAGCGGCATCATGGAAACGCCCCTGGTGGTGATCCTGGCCCAGCGACCCGGCCCGGCCACCGGTCTGCCTACCCGCACCGAACAGGCGGACCTGAACCTGGTCCTGTATGCGGGGCACGGCGAATTCCCCCGGGCCATCCTGGCACCCGGCGACGTGGCCCAGTGCTTCAGCCTGACCCACAAGGCCTTCGACCTGGCCGAGAAATCCCAGGGGCCGGTGTTCGTGCTCACGGACCAGTATCTGGCGGACAACTACCGCTCCGTGCCCCCCTTTGACCTGGACGCCCTGCCCCCGCCGGTGCTCCCGGCCCAGGGCACGGAGGATCCCGCGGCCTACGAGCGCTACGCCCTGACCGAGAGCGGGGTGTCCCCGCGCCTCTTGCCGGGCTTCGGCCCCTGGCTGGTGGTCACGGACAGCGACGAGCACACCCCGGACGGTCACATCACCGAGGACCTGGGCGTGCGCATCGCCATGCAGGACAAACGCATGCGCAAGCAGGCGGTGCTTGCGGCGGACCTGGTGCCACCGCACTACAGCGGACCAGAAGGCGCCCCGACGCTGCTCTGCTGTTGGGGCTCCACCCTGGGCGCGGCCCTGGAGGCGGCCCAGCTGCGCACGGCAGCGGGGCAGGACACCGCGGTGCTGCACTTTCCCCAGGTCTGGCCCCTGGTGCCGGAAGGCTTCCTGCCCCTGCTGGAGCGGGCGGCCCACGCGGTGTGCGTGGAGGGCAACAGCACGGGACAGTTCGCGGCCCTCATCCGCCAGGAAACCGGGTTCGTCTTCCCGTCCCGGATCCTGCGCTACGACGGGCTGCCCTTCACGGCCCGCTACATCCTGGAGCGGCTCAACCACTGATCACCAGCCCCGCCCTACCCTCAAGGGCGGCGAGACAAGCAGGAGCGACTATGGTCACTGTGGAAGCCTACGGCGAATTCGAGACCGCCTGGTGCCCCGGCTGCGGCAACTTCTCCATCCTCAAGGCCCTGAAACAGGCCCTGGCCGGGCTGGGGCTCGAACCGCACCAGGTGCTCATGGTCTCGGGCATCGGACAGGCGGCAAAAACACCGCACTATCTGCGCTGCAACGTGTTCAACGGCCTGCACGGCAGGTCCCTGCCCCCGGCCCAGGCGGCCAAGCTGGTCACCCCGGGGATCACGGTCATTGCCGAGAGCGGCGACGGCTGCAACTACGGCGAAGGGGGCAACCACTTCCTGTCCGCCCTGCGGCGCAACGTGGACATGACCCTGCTGGCCCACGACAACCAGATCTACGGCCTGACCAAGGGGCAGGCCAGCACCACCACCATGGAGGGGCAGATCACCAAGGCCAATCCCGGCGGCGTGACCAACGCCCCCTTCAATCCCATTGCCGTGGCCGTGGCCCTGCGGGCCAATTTCGTGGCCCGGGCCTTTTCCGGCAACATCGAACACCTGACGGGCTTGATCCAACAGGCGGTACGCCACCCCGGCTTCTCCCTGGTGGACATTCTGCAGCCCTGCGTGAGCTTCAACAAGATCAACACCTTCAAATGGTACAAGGAGCGCGTCTACGAGCTGGGGGACGAGCACGACCCCACGGACTGGGGGCGGGCCATGGCCCTGTCCCAGGAGTTCGGGGAGCGCATCCCCCTGGGTGTGATCTGGAAGAACACCCGCGAGCCCCTGGGCCAGCGGCTGCCGCAACTGGCCGACGGCCCCCTGTGCACGCAGCCCGTGCCCCTGGATCGGCTACGGGAGCTCATGCTGGAACTGGCCTGACCGCACACCCCGACCAAGAGGAGATCTCATGGCCAAATACGCACTCTTTCCCTTCAACGGCGAGCCCACCTGCTTCGTGCACGTGCTGCTCAACGCCCTGGACCTGCACGGCAAGGGGCACGAGGTGCGCATCGTGGTGGAGGGCATGGCCACCACCCTGCTGCCCAAGCTGGAGCAGGAGGGGCATCCCCTGCACAAACCCTATGGCAAGGCCCGGGAGCTGGGGCTCCTGGCCGGAGCCTGCCGGGCATGCTCGGCCAAGCTGGGGGTGCTGGACTCCATCCAGGCCCTGGGGCTGCCCCTGCTGGACGACATGCAAGGGCACCCCGGCATGGCGCCCTGGCTGGAACAAGGCTACCAGATCATCACCTTCTGAAAATCCGCAGGCCGGGTCCGCCGCGCCCCAAGTCAAAGGGACATGTGTCGTGACCTGGTCTGCGCTTTGGTT
>CAZNSV010000487.1:0-2796 GCA_964575775.1 uncultured Desulfovibrionaceae bacterium | reverse complement strand
CTGCCCCCCTTCGCCAAAGGCGCGCACCTTGTCCGCCGCGTCGCCCAGGGCACTGATGAAGAGCACGGGAATGTCGGCGAGATTGGGGTCGGCCTTGAGCCGACGGCAGACCTCGAAGCCGTCCATCTCCGGCATGGTGATGTCCAGCAGGATCAGGTCGGGCGGAGCGTGGCGGGCCGCATCCAGGGCCAGGACGCCGCTGGGCGCCGGGCGGACCTTGTAGCCGTGCGCCTTGAGCATCCCCGAGAGGAGCTGCAGATTGGCCGGTACGTCGTCGACCACCAGGATGGAGACGGGCTTGTCGTCGCTCACGCGGGGGGCTCTCCTTGCAGCAGCCGCTGCAGCTCGGCGAAACGGAATCCGTCCACCAGTTCCAGCAGGGCCCGGGCCAGGGGGGCCTGGTCCGCAGCGATGATCTCGATGTGCTCCCGCAGACTTTCCACGTCGAGACTCAAGGCCGCCTCGCGCAGGGCGCCCAGGATGGCCGGGGGCAGTACGGCCAGGTGCGCGGGTTCCAACGGGGGGTGTTCCTCCACGTCGGGAGGGGCACTTTCGTCTTGCGCGGCGTCATCCTGGAAACGCGCGCCCAGGTGCCGCTGCAGCAGCTCGAACAGCTCTTCGGCCCGGAAGGGCTTTTTCAGGAACGCCACGGCTCCGGCGGCCAGCACCCGCTCCTTCTCGGCCATGAGCACGCTGGCTGTGACCGCGATCACCGTGGGGGGCGGGTCGTCACCCAGGGCGTGCAGCTCCTCCAGCACGGCAAACCCGTCCATTTCCGGCATGATCATGTCCAGCAGCACCAGCTCGGGCCGCCACTGGGCATAGATGTCGCATGCCTGGCGACCGTCCGCGGCCTCGCGCACGGTGAACCCGGCGTCGTCCAGCAGGCGGACCAGGATCTCCCGGTTGGTTTCGTTGTCGTCCACCACCAGCACGCGGAAGGCCTGCTGCCCCGGCTGCAGTCGCGAGATCTGCCCCAGGCGGTCCACGGCGCGGCTTGTGCCCGGGGTGCCGGGCACCAGGGGCAGGCGGATGCGGAACACGCTGCCCATGCCCAGCCGGCTCTCCACCGCGATGCCGCCCCCGAGGAGCTCCACGTAGGCCTTGGCGATGGCCAGGCCCAGACCGGTGCCGCCCTTGTTCCGCTGGGCGCCGCCCACCTGCTCGAAATGGGAAAAGATGGTCTGGAGGGCGTGTTCGGGAATACCCGGGCCGCTGTCTTCCACCTCGATGAGCAGGTCGGTGGCGCCTGGGCGCCCTTCCTGCGGCCCGGCACCGGCTGCGGCCGGGCGGACAGCCACCCGCAGCACCACGCCGCCCTGGTCCGTGAACTTCACGGCATTGCCCAGGAGGTTGTTCAACACCTGGTGCAGTTTCTGCTCGTCCGTCCTGATCCAGCGCGGTACCTCCGGCTCCACGGCCAGCTCCAGACCGATACCCTTGTTCTGGGTCAGCACCCGGAACATGGCCTCCAGATCGTTGAGCATGCTCTGCAGGTCGCAGTCCTCTTCCTGCAGGGTCATGCGCCCGGCCTCGATCTTGGACATCTCGAGGATGCTGTTGAGCAGCGAGAGGAGATGCTCGCCGCTGCGGTACACGATGCGCATGGAGCGCCGGTGTTCGGGGCGCAGCTGGCTGTCGCGCAGCAGCAACTGGGTGAAGCCCAGGATGGCGTTGAGCGGGGTGCGGATTTCGTGGGACATGTTGGCCAGGAAGAGGCTCTTGGCCCGGCTGGCCTCGGCCGCGTGCTCCTCGGCCTGCTTGCGTACCCCCACTTCCCGCAGCAGGTTCCGGTTGGCCTCCTCCAGTTCCAGGGTCCGCTGCCTGACCCGCTGGTCCAGGAGGTTGCGCTCCTCCTGCAGGGCCTGGCGGGAGTCCTCGAGCTGGGTCTCGGAGCGCTGCCGGGATTGGAGCATCTGGTTGAAGGCTTCGGCCAGGTCGCGGATTTCGTCGCGGCTCTGCACGGTGAAGCGGTGGTTCAGGTCGCCACTGGCGCGGATCTGCCGCAGTCCCTTGGTCAAGGCGGTGAGGGGCGAGAGGATGGAAGAATAGAGCCCCACGAGGGTGGCCAGACTGAGCAGCCCCACGGCGGCGGCGAGAAAGCCCAGGTTGCCGAGCACGGCGTTGCGGATGCCCTCCTGGATGCGCGGCTCGTCCAGCAGGGCGGCGAGGATCCAGCCCGTGCCCTGGGACTCGTGCACATAGGCGTGCCGAGGCCCCTGGGGGCTGTCGAGGACCACGTGCCCGCCGTGTCCGGCCTCCAGCAGGCGCCCCCCGTCGGGAAAGACCTCCTGGACGTTCCTGAACAGTGCGTCCTTGTCCTGGTAGGCCAGGATGGTGCCGTCCTTGTCCAGCAGCAGTACCCGGCCGGCGTAGCTCAGCACGAAGTCCGTGAGGTAGGTGGTGAGGTTGACCAGGGTGATGTCCGTGCCCAGGACGCCGAAGAAACGTCCCTGCTCGTCGGCCAGGGGCAGCACCACCCCGATGTTCACGTCCGGCGTGGTCAGGGAGCGGTAGGGCGGAGTGCGCATCACCCGGTCCGGGTTCCACTTGGCCAGCACGTACCAGGGGCGGTCCCTGGGGTCATAGCGGGTGGGGCGCTCGCGCTTGTGGGAGCGCACGAAACCGCCGTTCTCGCGCCCCATGTACACGGAATTGACGTGGGGGCGGTGCTGGCGGAAGGCCTGGAACAGGTCGATGATCTCCTGCTCTTGCTGCCCGATGTCGTAGGTGAAGGTCTTCTCGTCCGCGGCCAGGAAATTGGTGAACTCCGCGTCGTGGGGGGTTCTGACCCGG
>CAZNSV010000486.1:0-2803 GCA_964575775.1 uncultured Desulfovibrionaceae bacterium | reverse complement strand
CCAGGTGCCGCCCACGGGCGCCTTCTACTGCCTGGCCAACGCCCGCTTCCTGACCGAACCCCTGGGCCTGGACAGCTACGCCCTGGCCTTCGACATCCTGGAACGGGCCGCGGTGGGCGTGACCCCGGGCAGCGACTTCGGTTCCGGCGGCGAGGGCTTCCTGCGCTTCTCCTACGCCAACTCCCTGGAGAACCTCGACGAAGGGCTGGAGCGCCTGGAGCGCTACGTGCGGGAGCGTCTGGTGTGATGTCCGCAATATTCATGGATACGAACTGAGCGGACGCGACACTACTGAGTACCCGCCCCCGTCATTGAGGGGGCGCTCGGCCGGGCTACTGCTTGCCCCTGTGCTGCCGCGGGTGCTTGCGTTCCTCCTCGGCGCGCAGCTCCCGCCGCAGGACCTTGCCCACGATGCTCTTGGGCAGGCTCTCGCGGAATTCCACCTGCTTGGGCACCTTGTAGTTGGCCAGCTTCTGCCGACAGAAGGCGATGACTTCGCTCTTGTCCATCTCCTCGCCTTCCTTGAGCACCACGTAGGCCTTGATGATCTCGCCCCTGGCATGGTGAGTGATGCCCACGGCCACGGCTTCCTTGATCTTGGGGTGCTCGTGCAGCACCTCGTCGATCTCCCGGGGGTAGACGTTGTAGCCGCCGCTCAGCACCATGTCCTTCTTGCGGTCCACGATGGTGAAGTAGCCGTCCTGGTCCATCACCGCGATGTCGCCGGTGTAGAGCCAGCCGTTGCGCAGGGTGCTCGCGGTCTCGTCGGAACGGTTCCAGTACCCGGCCATGACCTGCGGCCCCTTGATGATCAGCTCGCCGATCTTGCCCGGGGGCATTTCCACCGTGCCCAGTTCCATGTCCACCACCCGGGCGTCCGTGTCCGGAAACGGCAGGCCGATGCTGCCCGGGCGCTGCTCCCCCCGCAAGGGGTTCAGGTGCGTCACCGGCGAGGCCTCGGTGAGCCCGTAGCCCTCGATGATGCTGGCGTTGGTCAGCTCCTTGAAACGGCGCATGCCCTCCAAGGGCATGGGCGCGGAGCCGGACACGCAGTAGTTGATGGACGACAGGTCGTACTTGCCGATCTCCTTCTGCTGCAGCAGGGAGAGATAGATGGCCGGCGCCCCGGGAAAGACCGTGGGCTTGAGGGTGTTGATGGCCTCCAGCACGTCCTTGGGCACGTAGCGCGGAAAGGGGATGAGCGTGGCGCCCACCTCGGTGCCCAGCAGCAGACAGACCGTGAGCCCGTAGACATGGAAGTAGGGCAACAGCCCCATCATGACCTCGGGCTTGGGCCCCTTGCCCAGTTCGTGCAGCATGGAATGGCACTGCTGCACGTTGACGCTGAGGTTGTAGTGGCTGAGCATCACGCCCTTGGAGATCCCGGTGGTGCCGCCGGTATACTGCAGCAGGGCCAGGTCCTCGCGCGGATGCGGGGGTGCGATGGACAGGCGCTTGCGCCCCTTGAACAGAGAAGACCAGGCAATGACCTCCTTGCCGTCCAGGGGTACGTCGCGGAAAAGACCGTCGCGCTTGGCCTTGAAGCGGTAGAGCAGATTCAGGGGCAAGCCCAGACAGTCCGGGATGCGGGTGACGATGTAACGCTTGAGCTTCATGCGCTCGCGCAGGGGCTCGATCTTGGGCCAGAGATGGTCCAGGGTGATCATGGTGCTGGCCCCGGAATCCGCCATCTGGTGGAGCAGCTCCTTTTCCATGTAGAGCGGGTTGGTCATCACCACGATGGCCCCTGCCTTGAGCGCCGCCCAGAAGCTGATAATGGTCTGGGGCAGGTTGGGCAGCATGATGGAGATGCGCTCGCCCTGGATGATGCCCTGGGCCCGCAGGTTGGCGGCCATGATCTCGGCCTTGGCCCGCAAGGCACCGTAGGTGATGCTCCAATTGCGGAAGACAATGGCGGGGCGGTTGGGATGCTGCTCCGCGGCTCTGTCGAGAAAGCCGAACAAGGGCATTTCATCGTAGGCGATGTGGCGTGGTACGTTGGGATCGTAGCTCTTGAACCAGGGGCTCTCTTCGACGTGGTCGGGGATCATGAGAGACGAAAACCTCGCAGGAAGTGGAATGGTGCGGCGTGGCAGTTCCTTACCTGAAGCCGGGGCGAATGTTAAGAGTTCCGGAGCCCCCAGCTTGGCCTGCAAACCAAAAAACTGCTTTTTTTCCGTCACGAACGAAAATTTCCCCCATTTGACAGCCCCGCAGGCGGGTGCTATGGAAGCTGACCATGTAAGTTACATGATCCCGGGGAGTTGAGTGCCACCGCTTGCCCACGGGAGCAAAGGCAAAATTGTTCTATGGAAATCAGCATCATACACAAGCCTGCCGCCGCGATCCTGGAAGAACTGGACGTCGCCTCCTGGCCCATCTGGAGCCATGAAGAGGCCGTGTTCCCCTGGCGCTACGACGACACCGAAACCTGCTTTTTCCTCGCGGGCGAGGTGCTGGTGACGCCCCAGGGTGGGCAGCCCATCCTCATGGGGCAGGGAGACCTGGTGACCTTCCCCCAGGGACTGGAATGCACCTGGGAAATCCGTAAAGCGGTACGCAAACACTACAAATTTACCTGACCTGACAACTTTCGTTCACAGAGCGCCGCACCGGCCCGGCTGAAGCCCCCGGACGCGGTTGCCGGATGTTTTTTCCCACAAGCCAAGGAGGAGCAGTGTCCACCATCAGCGCATTCATGGAAGCCACGTTCAAGCACTTCAACGCCAGGGAGACCCTGGACGCAGCCAAGGCCTGGAACAAGCTGCTGGACGACGGCAACAAGATGTTTCTGGCCATGGCC
>CAZNSV010000485.1:0-2803 GCA_964575775.1 uncultured Desulfovibrionaceae bacterium | reverse complement strand
CGAAGCGCCCCAGACACCATTCGTCCTTGGGAAAGTGCCCCGGCACCCAGTCCAGGAGTACGCCGATCCCGGCCCGATGACAGCGGTCCACCAGTTCCTTGAGCTCCTCTGGGGTGCCGAACCGCGAGGTGGGGGCGAAGAAATGGCTGACCTGATAGCCCCAACTCTCATCCAGGGGGTGCTCGGCCAGGGGCATGAACTGGATGTGGGTGAAGCCCAGGTCCAGGACATAGGGGATGAGCCGGTCCGCCAGCTCGATATAGCTCAGAAACGAGCCGTCCTCGCGCCGCTGCCACGAACCGGCGTGCAGTTCGTAGATACTGATGGGGCGGTCCAGGGGAATGCCTTTCTTCCGACGGGCGGCCATCCATTCCCCGTCCTTCCAGGTATGGTTGTCCAGGTCCCAGGTCCGGGACGCGATGCCGGGCCGGAATTCCGCGTACAGGGCCATGGGGTCGATCTTGTAGACGATGCGGCCGTCCTGTTGCCGGATGGCGAATTTGTAGAGCTGCCCCTTGCCGAGTTGGGGCACGAAAGCCGCCCAGATGCCCGAGGACCCCACCGGGTAGAGCGGGTACTCCCCGTAACGCCAGTCGTTGTGCTCGACGGTCAGGTGCACGGCCCGGGCGTTGGGGGCCCAGACCGCGAAGCTGTAACCGTCGAGGCCGTCTTGCCGGTGCGGATGGGCTCCGAGGATGCGATAGATGTCCCAGTGCTCCCCGCGACCGAACAGATAGAGATCGAAGGGCTGCAGATACAGGGGTAAGGTGGTGTTCATGCTGCTCATGGCTGTGGATCCTTGTGCTCGTAAGGGAAAAAGTGCGCTGTCGGCACCCGATGACGAACCACGGCCTCGCGGGCGGGGCCGTCATGGGGGCGGAGGGGCCGGCCACACGACCTGTCTACACCGGTACCCCCAGGGCGCGATAGACGTCCAGATACTGCCCGGCGGCCCGCTCCCAGGTGAAACTCTGGCGCATGCCGCGCTCCCGGATGCCGTTCCAGACCTCGGGCTGCTCCCAGGCCTCCAGGGCCTGACAGATGGCCGCGTAGAAGCTGTCCGCATCAGCCCGGGCAAAGGTGAAGCCCGTGGCGTTGGGATCCGGGTACGGGACGATGGAGTCGTTGAGGCCGTCCACGGCCGTGGCCACGGGCGGGGTGCCGTAGCGCAGGGCGTACATCTGCGTCAGACCGCAGGGCTCGTAGCGCGAAGGCATGAGGAAGATGTCGCAACCGGCCTGTATGCGGTGGGCCAGCTCCTCGGTGTAGCTCACGTTGGCCGCCAGGCGCAGAGGATAGTCCTCCATGAGCCGCAACAGACGCTCCTCGTACTCCAGGGCGCCCTCGCCCAGCACGATGATGCCCACGTCCTTGAGGATCAGCCGCTGGAAGATGTCCAGCAGCAGGTCGACACCCTTTTGCAGTTGCAGCCGGCCGATGAACCCCACCAAGGGGCGGTTCTCCAGGAACGGATTCAGCCGCATCTCGCGTATCAGGTCCAGCTTGCAGGCCCGCTTGCCGCTCATGTCGTCGGGGTTGTAGGTGGCGGGCAGGCAGCTGTCGTTGGCCGGATCCCAGACACTGTAGTCCGCGCCGTTGAGAATGCCCCTGAGACTGCCGGAGCGGCGCTGCAGGATACCCTCCAGCCCGCAACCGAACTCGGGGGTCAGGATTTCCCGGGAATAGGTGGGGCTCACCGTGGTGATCATGTCCGAATAGGCGATACCGGCCTTGAGCAGGTTGAAGTCGCCGTAATATTCGGCACCGTCCAGGTGCCAGGCCTGGGGGGGCAGGCCCGATTCCATGAACAACCGCGAGGAGTAGCGCCCCTGAAAGGCCAGGTTGTGGATGGAGAGCACGGAGCGGGTGTGCCACAGGGCCGGCTCCCACTGGCGCTGAAAGTGCAGCAGGGCCGGAACCAGGGCCGCCTGCCAGTCGTTGGCGTGCAGCACCGCCGGGGCCGGGTCCAGACGCTTGGCCCATTCCAGGGCCGCGCGGCAGAAGAAGATGAACCGTTCGCAGTTGTCGAAGTAGTCGCCCTTGTAGGTATTGTAGAAGTACTTGCGGTCGAAGTACTCCTCACGGCTGACGAAGTACACGGGCATGCCGTGAAAGTCGGCCATGTAGATGTCCGCGGTCACCGGGGCCCAGGGGTAGCCCACGGGCATGTCGTTGTAGACCAGGTGGAAGGGAATGCCCGTCTTGAAGATCCGGCCGTACAGCGGGGAGATGACGGCGGTGTTGACGCCCATGCGGTGCAGGGTCAGGGGCAGGGCCCCCAGCACGTCTCCCAGACCGCCCGTCTTGGAAAAGGGGTAGATCTCCGAAGTGATGAACAGGACCGGCGGATTCTGCGCAGCCATGGCTCTCTCCTGACAGGCGTGCCTGGGTGGTGCGGGCTGTTTCGCTCAGTCTGGCACTCTGGCATATGCGCGCCCCTTTGGCAAGACTGCAGGCAGGGCAAGGACTTGGGGCCCACGGTTTGGTGCGGCTTGTCAGATGAAGCGATTGTGCATACACCCGGCTGAGTTCCCGGCTTGCAGTGTTTCCGCACGCAGCCTCGTCGCAGCCAAGGAGAATTCCATGTCAAAAAAGCTCGTTTATGGACCTGTGGTGGAACAGACACCAAGGGTGGATACTGCCCCGGCAGGCCCAGTGCCACGCAAGGCGCCCCCAAAGCAGGAAGGAGGTTTGTCGGGAGGGCCCGGGCACCCCCGACACGGGCTCTACAAGCCCGTGAAACAGCGGGTCACCATTCGCCTGGACGCCGACGTCATCGCCTGGTTCAAGGTGCAGGCCAAGG
>CAZNSV010000484.1:0-2813 GCA_964575775.1 uncultured Desulfovibrionaceae bacterium | reverse complement strand
TACGTATTGAAGGGGCGGATCACCGCCACGGGCAGCTCGAAGGAGCGGTGGAAGCTCAAGGCCAGCTGATCCGCCGCAATCTTGGTGGCGGCGTAGGGAGACTGGGCGTTGAGGGGGTGCGCCTCGTCCATGGGCGTGTAACGGGCCGTGCCGTAGACCTCGGAGGTGGAGGTGTGCAGCACCTTGACCCCGCCCAGGTCCCGGGCCGCCTGGAGCACGTTGAGGGTGCCCTTGACGTTGGTGTCCACGTAGGTGTCCGGCGAGTGGTAGGAATAGGGGATGGCGATGAGGGCCGCCAGGTGGCAGACCAGGGTGCAGCCCTGCATGGCCTGGCGCACGCCGTGGGGGTCGCGGACGTCGCCGGCAAAGACCTCGAACTGCCCCCGCAGTTCCGGGGCGCAGCGGTCCAGCCAGCCCTGGGAGCCGAAGGAGTTGTAGAGCACGAAGGCGCGCACCGCGTGCCCGGCGCGTACCAGGGCCTCGGTGAGTTGCGAGCCGATGAAGCCGTCGGCCCCTGTGACCAGCACGTGTTCCTTCATGTCTCCCCGCGTTCAGATGAAATTGACGTGGGCCCCCGGGTGCATAAGCTCCCAGAGGTAGGCGTTGACCGGGTCCATGCGGCAGTTGACGCGGCACTGGGCCGGGTCCAGCTCCCGGGCGCACCAGTCCAGGGAGGCGCGGCGGCGCTCCCCTTCCCAGACGGCCTGAAAGCTCTCCGTCATGATATTGCCATAGGCGAAGCGTTCGTCCTGCAGGTAGACGCTGCAGCCCCAGACCCCGCCCCCGGCGTCGATGTAGCTCCAGAAGGGCAGGGCCAGGCAGCGGCCGTAGGTCTTGTGCCCCTGCTGCATGCGCTGCACGGCGTTGCCGCGCCAGATCACCTGGAACGTGTCGCTGGAGCACTGGGTCAGGTCGGCCTGCAGGGCCTCGCTGTCCGCGTAGGATACCCCGCCGTACTCCCGGGTCAGACTCTGGGGGTGCTGGGAGTAGGGTTTGACCACCAGGTAGTCCAGGCCCAGGTCGCGCAGGGTGCGGGCCAGGGCCACCACCTCGTGACGGTTCTCGGGCAACAGCAGCAGCTGGGCCCCCAGGGTGCAGGCGGCGCCAATGCGTTGGCGCACCGCCACGGCCCGCTCCAGGTTGCGCAGCACCAGGCCGAAGTCCTCCGGGCTGGTGCCGTGGATCAGGCCGTAGGTCTCGGCCGAACCGGCGTTGAGGCTGACCTTGATCCAGGTCGTGGCGGGGGCGATGATCTCGAACAGCTCCGGCTTCATGAGCACGGCATTGGTGGTCAGGGCCGCGTCGATGCCCGCGGCCTTGGTGCGCAGCACCATGGCGGCCAGGCGCTTGTGCAGGAAGGGTTCGCCCTCGCCCGCGTACATGATGCTCTTGATCCCCAGGCGCCCCATCTCGTCCAGCCGCTCGCCGAAACGGTCGGCGTCCAGAAAGCGGGGCTTGTAGCCCATGAAGTCCAGGCCGCAGAAGCGGCAACGGTGGTTGCAGGCCCCGGAGGGGCTGACCTCGATGTACAGGGGATAGACCGTGCGCCCTTCCAGCCAGTCCGCCACGCGGCGGGGATGGAAGAGGAGCTTGTGCGCGTCGATGCGGAAAGAGTCCATCAACCTGTCCTTGCGGTTGGCGCCCGCTCAGGCGCCGTGGGCGCTCTGGGAGACGCTGTCCATCCAGTAGTGCAGGATGGCGGCGTGGGAGGTTTCGGCCATGCCGTAGGAGTCGGCGGGAATCCAGAAGTTGAGGGCCCCGCGCCGCCGCAGGGCGTTGTCGGGGCGCATGGCGCTCAGGGTCACCACATAGGCGCCGTTGGCCCCGGCGTATTCGCAGGCCTTGAGCACGTTGGGCGAGTTGCCGGAGCTGGAGATGGCCACCACCATGTCCCGGGGCTTCATGCGCCGCCGCAAGGGCTCCAGGAAGACCTCGGCGTAGGACAGGTCGTTGGCCACGGCCGTGAGCAGGGAGATGTCCGTGAAGACCTGGGTGTGCAGAAAGGCGTTCTTGGCCAGGTCGGCGGCGAAATGGCTGGCCATGGAGGCGCTGGCGCCGTTGCCGATGAGGTAGACCACCCGCTCGGCCTCGCGCACGTGCCCGGCCGTGGCGCTCCAGAGGGCGAAGGCCTCGTCGCTGCCCAAAAGCCCCATGGAGCGGTCCGTGACCTCCATGCCGTAGAGGCAGGTCTTGAGCGAATCCAGGTGGTTGCGCCAGGCCATGGCCTCAGAGTCCTCCCCCGGACTCACAGCGGCGACAAGCTGCCCAGAGTCGGGGAATTGTTTCCCGATGAGGTCCTTGTACATAGTGGCTCCTTCCTCCGTCGGCGACCGTGCGCACGAGCATGGTCTTGTAGGGGCGGAAATAATACTGCGGACTGGTCTTGGGCGGCTCGGCACCCAGGTCCTGCGGTAACGCTTGCAAATCGCAGACCAGGGTCGTGAGGTCCCGGATGTGGCGCCCCTCCTGCGCCGCCACGTTGCGGGCCATGGCCAGGGCCTTGAGATAGACCTCCGGGGCCATGACCGCGCTGCCGAAGGCCATGACCACACCCCCAGAGAGCCGTTCGGCCTGGGCCGCGTAGATCAGAAAGTCCGTGTAGCTCGCCTGGCCCAGGGCGGCGCCGTCGCAGTTGGGGTGCTGGTGGATGATGTCCTGGCCGATGCCCACGTGGGTGGTGAAGGGCACCCCCAGCCGCCAGGCCTGGCCGTACAGGCTCACGGCCCGGTGGGGGCAGCGCTCCGGGTCCTCCCAAATGGCCTGGCCCACGGCCTCGCCCAGCCCCTGCCCCTGGGCCGCGCCCCGGGCGATGA
>CAZNSV010000483.1:0-2835 GCA_964575775.1 uncultured Desulfovibrionaceae bacterium | reverse complement strand
GACCAGGTGCTCGGCGATGATCTTCCGGGTCAGGTTCTGGGGCATGAAGGTGTCACTCCTTGGGCTGGTATGGCTGCATGGAGCCAGGGCTAGGGGCGTGCGATAAACGGGTGGCCCAGGTCCGCCGCGGACAGGGGGCGGCGGTCCGGCATCACAAGGGGCTGTCCGCAAGCATGTAGTGGATGCGGCGGATTTTCTTTTCGCGGAAATCGACCTCCGCATCCAGGCGCAGCTTCTCCTGTTGCAGCATGAAGATTTCATTGGCGCTGTGCACGCCCAGTTCACGGCTTTCCGCGGCCCGCAGTTCACGGATCTGCTGCATCACGGCCTGGCGCTGTTCGGAAAAATCCAGGATTTCCTGCTCCAGGCCGGGAATGGCCTCCAGGGTCAGCTCCGTGGTGGTCTCAGCCGGGGATGATGCGGCGGCGGCGTTTGTTGTCATGGACGTCCTCCTGGACCTTGGGGGGGCGCGGCATGAAGCTGTCGAACCCAGGGTCGGGCAGGGCATTGAAGAGTTTCCAGAAATTGGGGGCCAACTCCGCGACGTTGCCGGGGTTGGCCAGCAGCAGGCCGGGGCGGCTGAAGGCTCCCAGGGCCGCGGCCAGGCACCAGCGGGCATCCGGGGCCACAAAGGACAAGGTGTCCTGCAGGGCCTCCGGGTTCTTGGTCAGGACCAGACTGCTCCCCTTCCAGGCGGCGTCCAGGCCCAGCAGACCGGCCAGCTCCAGGCAGGCAGCAGCCTCGGGTTCGCCGGGCAGGTCCAGTTGCACCGGCGCGGGTTTGCCGCTCTGCACAGCCTGCCAGGCGGCCAGGCTCAACGCCAGGGGCAGGGCCTCGGGCGCGCCCTGGGCCTCCACGGCGCGGAAGGCGGCACCGTCCAGCGGCACGGAGCGTACCTGGCCCTCTTCGGCATCCACCCGCAGGCCAGCGGACTGGAGCATGGTCTTGAGCCCGC
Source organism: uncultured Desulfovibrionaceae bacterium (assembly GCA_964575775.1). Lineage (GTDB taxonomy): Bacteria > Desulfobacterota > Desulfovibrionia > Desulfovibrionales > Desulfovibrionaceae > CAZFCK01. The sequence continues at coordinate 1,880 of CAZNSV010000483.1, read as the reverse complement.
GCCACTGGGGCAGACGGTGGGGCCAGCGCCCCTTGAGCATGGTGCGCCCCCCGGTGAACAAGGGCAGGGCCAGGAGCGCGGCGGAGAGGAAGCCGTCCAGGGGCAGCTCCACCCGTTCGGGCAGTTGCAGCTCTCCGGCGCGGATCTCCAGACGGCCGGGGTCCTGGAGCACGGTCAGGCCGCACTGCTGCAACAGCTCGGCGCCGGTGGCCAGCAGGGGCCCGGCCAGGGGTTCCAGCGGCTCGTCCCAGGACAGGGTGAAGTCGCGCCTGAAGCCCGGCGAGGCCAGGCACAGGGCCAGGCCCAACTTGGCGGCCAGGCCGGGTTCCATGTCCCGGGGCAGGTGGGCCTGGTCGGGCAGCACGCCCGAGCACTCCAACCGGAAGGGCACGCTGTTGGAGCCCGGGTGCATGAAAGCGAGGCGCGCGCCGAGCTGGGGCAGGAAATTGCGCATGGCGGCCAGATCCAGGAGCTTGAGTCCGGCGCCGCCGGTGAAGCGCGAAGCCCCGGCGCGCCCCAGGCAGAGCCCCATGAGCAGCAGGAGGTTCTGTGGGTCCTCGCCGGCGTAGATCACGCCTTCGGAGAAGGTGGCCGTGGACTGGGCCCGGCTGTGCAGGCCGCCGTCGTCCCAGAACAGGGAGGCTCCGGCCTGGTTCAGGGCCTTGACCAGCTCGATGAAGGGGTCGTTGCGCAGGATGCGCGGCGCGGTGAAGGGCTGCTTGACCTGGGCGGCGAGCACGGCCCAGAGCCGGGCCGACAGGGTGCAGGGCGGGCCCTGGATGTTGACGCGCACCGGTTCCTTGCGCGGGGCCAGCACGTAGGAGCGGCCCTCGCTCTCGGGAGCGGTGTCCGCGCTCAGCTCCTGAGCCTGGGAAAAGATCTTGCGCCAGGCGCGCACATCGCTGCGGCACTGCTGGGCAGCCTGTTCCCAGAGCTGCCAGAGCTCCTTTTCCAGGTCCTGCCATTGGCGGCGCTTGGCCTGGGAGGGGGTGCGTGGCTTGAGGCCGCAGAGCAGCTCGGCCCTGCGGGCCAGCAGGGTTGTCAGTTCCTTGTCGATTTCGCGCAGGGCGAACGCCGGGTCGGAGGGCAGGGGGGTCTTGTTTGGCATGGTCTCTCGGATAGAACAAAAAGCGCTCTATAGCCGGAAACGACGCGATAGGCAAGCGGTGCCGCGGCCCGCGCCAGAGTTCAGACCGCGAGGGGAGGCTGGCCGCAGGTGTCCCGCCCCCGCAGCAGAACCAGCGTAATGTCGTCGTCCAGCTGCGGCGTGCTCCGGAATTCGGCCAGGGCCTCCAGGATGCGTTCGCTCAGCCTCTCCAACGGCAGGGGCGGGTGCTCCCGGGCAAAGGCCCGGATCAGGGCGCGCAGGCGCTCCTTGCCGTACAGCTCCTCGGTGGGGGAGAGGGTTTCCCAGATGCCGTCCGTGCCCAGGAGCAGCAATTCTCCGGTCTTGAGGCACGGGCTGTGCAACTCCTCGTAGCTCCAGCTCTCCACCACGCCCAGGGGCAGGCCCGTGGAGCTCAGCTCCGTGAAGGAGTCGCTTTCGGGGTCGTAACGCAGGGCGGGATCGTGCCCGGCCGTGCAGCTGAGCAGTTCGCCGCTCTCCTTGTGCACCAGGAGGGCCATGGCGGTCATGAAGCGTCCGGAGCCGCTCAGGTCCGAGGCCAGGTGGCGGTTCACCTCGGTGAAGCTGCGGGCCGGTCCCTGCTGCCGGGCCATGCAGAGCCGGAACATGGCCCGGGCCGAGGCCATGAGCAGGGCCGAGCCCACGCCGTGGCCGGTCACGTCGCCCACCACCACGCCCACGTAGGCGCCCTCGGGGCCGGTGTCCTCGAAAAAGTCGTAGTAGTCGCCCCCGGTCTCGTCGCTGTACAGCCACA
>CAZNSV010000482.1:0-2850 GCA_964575775.1 uncultured Desulfovibrionaceae bacterium | reverse complement strand
CTCGATGAAACCCTGGGAACCGGCGATGAGCCCCAGCTCGCCCCTGGGGATTTCGCAGTAGGTCTTGGCCGCGCGCAGGGGCAGTGTGACCACGCCAGCCTGCACGCTCACCTCGCCCTGCAGCTGCTCCCGCCACGTGGCGATGCGCAGGTTGGTGATGACGTTGCCAAAGCGGTCCACGTGCAAGGCGTGTCCTGCGATACCGGCCTCGCCGTGCTGGGGCGCGCTCCAGTCCAGACGGACCAGGGACTCCAGGGGCAGTTCCCGCCCCATGGACTCGGGACTGTCACCGGCGCAGAGCTGGGCCGCCAGGGGGGCGAAAATGTCCCGGCCATGGAAGGTGGAGCAGGCGCAGGTGAAAAAGGGCGTGGAGATGTCATAGGCATGGGCGTCCTCGGCCTGATCCAGCACCAGCCCCAGCAGGCCGTTGTCCGGCGCCAGGAAGAGCATGCCGTGCGCCTCCAGGCAGATGATGCGGCGCGGGCCGCCCACCCCGGGGTCCACCACGGTGAGGAACAGGGTGCCCTCCGGGAAGTAGCGGTAGCTGGCGTCGAGGAAGAAGCCCGCCTGGGCCAGGCCAAAGGGCGAGACCTCGTGGGTCAGGTCAACGATGCGGCAGTCAGGGACGCGGGAGTAGAGCGCGCCCTTCATCTGCCCCACATAGGGATCGGCGTTACCGAAGTCCGTGAGCAAGACGATCATTGGCTGCATCCATGTGCACGAAGTTGAGGGAGGAGTTGGTTACGACACCAGGAGGAATGTAGCGTGGGGGCTTGGGCCCTGCAAGGAAAATCGCACGGCGGCGGCATGGGCAGGGGGAAGTTCAGAGGGGGGCCGGATACAGCGGGATGGCGGGCGGCTCTGGCCGGATCTGAACTGCAGGGAGTTCAGGACTCGAGAACAAGCTGAAAGAAAGCCACAGCAGCCACGGCCCGGGAACGGACAGAGGGCGAACTCAGGACCGCTGCTTCTCCTTGGCCAGGGTGCAGTTGAAGGCCAGGGAATAGAGGTGGTGAAAGAAATCCACATACTCGACGCACACTGTATCCGGCACCGAGATCCGGGCGGGGGCGAAGTTGAGGATGGCACAGACCCCAGCGTCCAGCAGGTGGTTGGCGGCGCGCTGGGCCCGCTCCGGCGGTGTGGTGATGATGCCCAACTCGATGTTCATGTCGTCCACCTTCTCCTTGAGCCGCTTGGTGCACTGCACCTCCAGGCCCGAGACCTCCTCGCCGATCTTGAAGGGGTCGCAGTCGAAGGCGGCCACGACGTTGAAGCCGCGCAGTTTGAACTCTTTGTGGTTCAGGAGGGCACGCCCCAGATTGCCCACGCCGATGAGAGCGCAGTTCCAGACGCGATCCACCCCCAGGGAGCGTTTGATGGCGCGGTTGAGGTCCTGAATGTAGTAACCAACTCCGCGCACGCCGAACTCGCCGAAATAGGCGAGATCCTTGCGAATCTGAGATGGGTTGACCGAGCAGGCCTTGGCCAGCAGCTCCGAGGAGATGACCTGGGTGCCTTCGCGCATCAGATTCTCCAGCACCTGGACGTACACGGCGAGGCGCTGGATGGTGGCTCTGGGGATGCGCTCACTTTTTGGATTGAGCATATACGCCTTGGGTTGAGACTTTTCTTTGTGAAATTGCGAACAGCGCTGTAGCTGAAAAAAGGAGGCCGCCGGGCGACCTCCTTTTTCCAGAAAACCGGCTCAGGTCGCGAATTACAGGATGAGCATCAGGTTCACGACGAGAGCGTAAATGGCCAGAGATTCCACGAAGGCCAGACCGAGGATCAGGGTCACCATGATCTTACCACCGGCTTCGGGGTTGCGGGCGGTGCCTTCGCAGGCAGCCTTGAGGCCCATGCCCTGGCCGAGACCGCAACCGGCGGCGGCGATGGCCATGCCCAGAGCGGCGCCCAGCTTGATCAGGCCTTCGTTGATGGAGCCGCCGGCGTCTTCGGCAGCCATGGCGATACCGGCGATGGCGAGCAGGGCGATGGTGTTCAGGACGGTCAGGATGGTCTTGCGCATTGGAAACTTCCTCCAAGATGAATTGTGTATGATCGTGGCCTTGGCCATTTCCCCAATTTCGGGTGCGACTTAGTGCGCGTGCTCCAGGGAGCCCTTCAGGTAGATCATGGTCAGCATGAAGAAGATGAAGGCTTGCAACACCTTGGCCAGCAGGAACAGGAAGTAGATGGGAATCGTTCCGACCAGCGGCGCCAAGATGAAGAACAGCACCAACACGATTTCTTCACCGCGGATGTTGCCGAAGAGACGCAGCGTGAGCGACAGGGGCCGCGCCATGTGGCTGATGAGTTCCAGGGGCAGCATCAGAGGCACCAACCACCACATGGGACCCATGAAGTGCTTGATGTAGCCGGGACCCCAGCGCATCACGCCGATGAAGTTGTAGTACGCGAATGCGAAGATGGCCATGGCCGCGTTGGTGTTCACGTTGGCCGTGGGCGCGTCGCAGCCGGGCACCAGACCCAGGAGGTTCTGCACCAGAATGAACAGGAACAACACGATGAGAATAGGGTAGACCTTGCGACCGTCCTCCCCGATGGTGGTTACGACAAAGTCCTCGAGGCCGCCGATGACCACCTCCGCCAGGTTCTGCATCTTGCCCGGCACCAGCTCGAGCTTTTTGCGGGCGAACCAGGCAAAGACGAACAGGAGCAGCATGGCCAGCCAAGTGTAAAAGATGTGTTTGGCGTCCGCGACTCCCAGCGCCTTGGACAGCGCCGGGTTCACGCCCGTCAGTTCGGACCAGAGAACTGGATGCGGTAATCCTCCTGCCATTTCCCCTATGCCTCCTTAACGTTGTGCTCGAAGCGTTGCGCCAG
>CAZNSV010000481.1:0-2858 GCA_964575775.1 uncultured Desulfovibrionaceae bacterium | reverse complement strand
CCACCCAGGCGGCCTCGCTGCCCTCGTTGGGCGCGGCAAAGAGCCGGATCACGGCGGGCAGCTCCCGGTGCGCCAACAGGGCCGGGGCCTGGCCACTCTCGGCGAACAGGGCGGCGGCGCTGTCCAGGATGCCCTGGGCCGAACGGTAGTTGGCGGCCAGTGTCACGCGCTCCAGGTGCGGCCAGGTGGCGCGCAGGGCCTCCTCCACCCCACTCAGGGCGCCCCGGAATCCGTAGATGGACTGCTGCGGGTCGCCGATGGCGAAGAGCCCCTCCCCGCCGCTGCCGGGTTCCCGGGCCGGGGGCAGCAGAGTCTTGACCACGGCCAGCTGCAGGGCCGAGAAGTCCTGCACCTCGTCCACCAGCACATGGGTGTAGGGGCAGGTATAGATGTGGTTCTCGATCTGCTCCAGCCAGAACTCCAACAGGTCGGTGAAGTCGGCCAGGTTCCAGGATTCCTTGAGCTTGGTGTAGGCGTGGAAGAACTCCCGGTCCTCTTCGGGTTGGCGCATGCGCTCGCGCCCCTTGGCGATGCGCTTCCAGGCCGTGCGCAGCTTCTGCTGGGGGCTGTCGGGATTGGCCTCGCAGAAGGCGCGGAAAGCGGCCTCCTCGGAGAGCAGGGTGGGCGCCTCGGCATAGGCCGTGCTCCAGTACTCGTAGGCCAGGGCGTGCAGGGTGTCGGCGCGGGGCAGGGACACGCTTTCGCCGTGCCGGGGACCCAGCAGCTCCAGCAGACGCTCCTGCAACTCCTCGGCGGCGCGGCGGGTGAAGGTCACGGCCAGGATCTGCCGGGGGTTGACCCCCTGCTCCAGCAGCCGGGCGATGCGCAGGATCAGGGTGCGGGTCTTGCCCGTGCCCGGCCCGGCCACCACCAGCACGGGCCCTGGCCCGGCGTCCACGGCATGCTGCTGCTCCGGGTTGGGCAGCACCGCCGGGGGCTCCTCCATCACCAAGGGCGCTGGCGGTTCCTCGACTGCGGTAGGTTGCGGCGTCACCGGCGCGCTGCGGGGTGTGGCGAGCTCCACCCCCTGCAGACTGCGCCCCTTGGAGAATTCGCGACGCTCCCGGGGGCTGAAGACGCGGATGATGCCGTACTGGCCGTCGAAGCCCGGTTCGCGCAGCACCTCGCCCCTGCGCATCCGGCCCAGCCCCTCGGCCAGCAGGGACGAGACCGTGGCCACTTCCTCCAGAGGGGCGTCCTGCAGCACGTGCAACTCGCTGCCGCAGCGGCGCAGCAGCCTGGCGTACAGGGCCTGGACCTTCTTGGTGCCTGGCCCGGTGCCCACCACCTCGGCGATGAGTTCCGAAAGGGGCACCAGGGACACGAAACCGGGCTGGTTCTCGGGGCGCTGCGGTGACTCGCGGTCGGCCAGCTCCAGCACCCGGTGCAGCACGCCCAGGGTCAGCCCCTTGCCGCAGACCGGGCAGACGCCGCCGCGCGCGAGACTCTCGCGGGGTTCCAGCACCACGCCGCAGTCGCGGTGCCCGTCCAGGTGGTACTTGCCCTCTTCTGGGAAGAATTCGATGCTGCCCAGGAACTTCTGGCCCAGGCTCTCGCCGCGCAGGGCCCGGAGGATGCCCTCGTAGGAGGGCTCGCCCGAGAAGCGGTTGGCCTCGCGGCCGAGCTTGTCCGCGGAGTGGGCGTCGGAATTGGAGATGAGGCGGAAGCGGTCCAGGGCGCTGATGCACCAGTTCATTTCCGGGTCCGAGGAGAGGCCGGTTTCCAGGGCGAAGACGTGGCGGGCCAGGTCGCCGAAACACTCCTCGATGCTGTTGAACCCGGACTTGGAGCCGAAGAGGGAGAACCAGGGGGTCCAGATGTGGGCCGGAACCAGAAAGGCCAGGGGGTCGGTCTCCAGGACCATTTCCAGCAGGTTGCGCGAATCCAGCCCCAGGATGGGGCGGCCGTCGGACTCCAGATTGCCCACCTTGGCCAGGCGGGCGTTGAACTGCCGGGCCTTTTCGAAGCTGGGCATGAAGACCAGGTTGTGGACTTTGCGCACCTTGCCGTGCTTCTTGTAGATGGAGCTGATCTCGCCCTGGAGCATGAAACGGGTGCGCCCGGCCAGGGGCAAGCCCTCGAGCCAGGGGATTTCCCGTTCCAGGCGGGGCTGCTCCTTGAGCACGTAGAGGCCGCTGCGCGGGTCGGGCAGCAGGGCCTCTTCCAGTTCACTCAGCCAGGCCGAGTGGGTGAAGTCGCCCGTGCCCAGGACCTCGAGCCCCTTGACCCGGGCCCAGAGGGCCAGCAGCCGGGGCGTGAGTCCCTTGCTGGTGGCGCGGGAATAGCGGGAGTGGATGTGCAAGTCGGCTCGAAACTGCTCCATGACGCGCCTCGCTGGGTTTTCGAGTCCCGTAGCAGAAAGGCGGGCTCAAGCCAATGCCCGGCAAGGCTCGCCCGGAGGTGCGGGCCAGAGAAAACACCCTGCCCGGATTGCTTAATTTCCCATTTTAAGATACTTGATAGAACCAGCACAAGCGAGACTCGCGAGAGGCTGCTCCTGTAGGATTTCAAGGGCCGGTGGGCGATTCGGGCGTTCCGGGGGGCGCGTTCGGAGGCGTTTGTTACGCAGGGCGGCGCAAGGAGTGCTGAAGCAGGTCGGCATTCTTGAAGTGGTACATTAGCGATTCCTCCCGGAAGTGGCCCAACGCCCTGGCGGCGTTGCCGGTGGCGTATGGCACGTGGGTCGCCCCGGCCCAGGCCGCGGACGCGCTTGCTGATTACTCGGTCGTGCTGACCGGGGCCTTCGCCCTGCTCTGCCTGACCCTGGCCGCCGGAGCCTGGCTGCTGCTCCAGGGCAAGCGCCGCATCACCCGCCAGCTGCGGGACCTCTCCGACTGCTACGCCGTCTTGTCCGAACA
>CAZNSV010000480.1:0-2859 GCA_964575775.1 uncultured Desulfovibrionaceae bacterium | reverse complement strand
CGGCAGGGTGCGCGACGTGGATGTCTACAGCGGTCCGGTGGCGCTCCGGGGCAAGCAGTTGCTCTACTCCTGCATCATCGACGTCACCGCCCGCCGCGAGGCCCAGGAGCGCCTGCAGCGCAGCGAGGAGTTCCAGCGCGCCATCGTGTCCTGCTCCCCGGTGGCCCTCTACAGCCTCGATCTCGCAGGCCGTGTGCTGTCCTGGAACGACTCGGCCCAGCGCATCTACGGCTGGAGCGCCGAGGAGGTGCTCGGCAAGCCCCTGCCCATCGTGGGGCCGGAGCAGGAGGAGGAATTCGCCCAGCTGCGGGCCCGCGCCGCCGCGGGAGAGCCCCTGCTGGGGCTGGAGCTCACCCGCATGCGCAAGGACGGCTCGCGAATTCATATCAGCCTCTCCACGGCCACCATCAAGGACAGCGCTGGGCGGCCCATCGGCGTGCTGGGCGCGGCCCAGGACATCACGGCCCGCAAGCAGGCGGAGCTGGCCATCCTGCAGGCCAAGGAGGCGGCGGAAGCGGCCAACCTGGCCAAGTCCGAGTTCCTGACCAACATGAGTCACGAGATCCGCACCCCGCTCAACGGCTTCATGGGCATGCTGCAGTTGCTGGAGAGCACGCTCCTTTCCCAGGAGCAGACCGAGTATGTGGTGCTGGCGAAACGCTCCTGCAAGCGTCTCACCAATCTGTTGTCCGACATCCTGGACCTGGCGCGCCTGGAGTCCGGCTACCTGGGGCTGCAGGAGCAGCCTTTTGCCCTGGCCGAGGTGTTGGAGCGGCTGGAGGGCATTTTCGCGCCCCTGGCCAGGGAAACGGGGCTGGATTTCCACTGCCGCCTCGACCCGGCCCTGCCGGAGCTGCTGCACGGAGATTCGGTACGGCTGCAGCAGGTGCTCATGAATCTGCTGGGCAATGCCTTCAAGTTCACCGGCACGGGCAGCGTGGTCCTGGAGGCTTCGCCCCTGCCCGCGCGTCGGCCCGGCGAGTACCGGGTGCTCTTCACCGTGACGGACACGGGCATCGGCATCCCGGACGACAAGCTGGCAGCTCTGTTCCGCCCCTTTGCTCAGGTCAGCCATGGTTTCACCCGTTCCTATCAGGGGGCCGGGCTCGGGCTGGCCATCTGCCGCCGTCTGGTGGAGCTCATGGGTGGAAGCATGGACGTGGAGAGCAAGCTGGGCCAGGGCACCACCATGTACTTCTCCACCAGCTTCGTGTTGCCGGCGCCCCTGCCCGCAGAGGCGCCGGAGCCCCTTGCGGTGCAATCCGGTGTCCTGAGCGGGCTGCGGGTCCTGGTGGTGGAGGACGACCAGATCAGCGGAGTGGTGGCGGCCAAGCTTCTGGAAAAGGCCGGTGCCACTGCCCTGGTGGTGGCGGACGGCAGCCAGGCCCTGGAGGCCCTGCGGCAGGAGCCTTTCGGCCTGGTGCTCATGGACGTGCAGATGCCGGTCATGGACGGGGTGGAGGCCACGCGGGCCATCCGCGACGGCGCGGTGGGCGAGGCCGGCCGGACCCTGCCCGTGGTGGCCATGACCGCCTACGCCATGAGCGGGGACCGGGAGACCTTCCTGGCGGCCGGGATGGACGACTACCTGGCCAAGCCCCTGGAAATGGACGACTTGCTGCGGGTGGCGGTCCGGCTCCTGGCGCGGGGAAACTGAGTCGGGCAGTCCAAGGAGCAACGGAAATGGTCAACCACACTGCCGTCGCGGAACAGCGCAAGCACTGGGACGCGGTCTACGCCCGGCAGCGGGCCTTTTTCGGCACCGAGCCCAGCGCCTTTGCCCAGGACACCCTGCGGACCTTCCAAGCCCAGGGGGTGCGGCGCCTGCTGGAACTGGGACCCGGACAGGGGCGCGACACCCTGTTCTTTGCCCGCAACCACCTCGCGGTGACGGCTCTGGACTACTCCGCGCGGGGGTTGGCCGAGCTGCGAACCCTGCTCCAGGCCCAGCCCGAGGATCCGGGGGTACAGCTTCTGGTGCATGACGTGCGCCAGCCGCTGCCCTTTCAGCCCGAGAGCTTCGACGCCTGCTACTCCCACATGCTGCTCTGCATGCACCTGAGCCGCAGGGAAATCGCCTTGGCCCTGCGGGAGATGCATCGCGTGCTGCGCCCCGGCGGCCTGGTTGCCTACTCGGTGCGCAGCGTGTTCGACAAACACTACGGCGCGGGGCAGCCCCTGGGCGAGGCCCTCTTTGCCGTGGACGGCTTCGTGGTCCACTTCTTCAGCGAGCCCCTGATCCGGGAACTGGCCCGGGGCTTCACCCTCGAGCGGCTCGACCGGCTTGAAGAGGGCAGCCTGCCCCGTGACCTCTACACCGTGCTCCTGCGCAAGTCCGCTCCCTTGCCGGAATGGGAAGGGGTGGAACGCGCCCTGGCCTCGGATGCGCCGTTCGTTCCCAAGGCCACGCCCCAGGCTGAAGCTACCGCCAAGACCTGAGGCAAGTGAGCCGCCGCGGTCGCGGCGGTCCACCATCCGGGCCCCCCGGCCTACTGCACTCCGGCCCGGCTGCGGGCCTCTCCGGCCTCGCGACCGCGCCCCTGCAGTTCCAGGGCCCGGGCCAACTCCAGCCAGAACGGCGCGGCTTCGGGCCGCAGGGACACGCTCTGGCGCGCCAGGGCCTCGGCGATGCTCGGGTCCTCGTTGTTGTCCAGGTAGAGCCGAGCCAGCAGGTGCAGGGAAAAGGCGTCCTTGGGATCGTGCAGCAGGGCCTGGTGCAGGCGCTCCCGGGCCTCTTCCACGCGCCCCTGCCTCAGACAGAGCCGGGCCAGGTAGCGCTGGGTCACGCCCGCGCCCTCGTCCAGGGCGGCGGCGCGGTTGTAGTAGGTCCGGGCCTGGGCCAGGCGGTTCTGGGACTCG
>CAZNSV010000479.1:0-2859 GCA_964575775.1 uncultured Desulfovibrionaceae bacterium | reverse complement strand
CAGCCGGTGGGGCTTGTCCAGCTCCGGCACGGGGTAGAGCAGCTGGTAGCGGTAGGCCACCTTGCGGTCGGCATTGAGCACGATGCGCGTGTACTCGTCGCTGCTCTGGTGGCGGATGTCGCGCAGGATGTTGGGGCCGCTGGGGTCGGGCCTGGGCGCGGGGGGCGTTTCCAAAGCCACGGCCATGGCCTCTTCCTCGGCCTTGGGCGGCACCCTGGTCTCCCGGGGCGGCGTGGGCGGCTCGCCGGGCACGGGTTTCTGGGCCACCGGACGCGGCGCTTCGGGCGCCACCCGGACCTCCTCCACCGCCTCGGGCTCCGCCGCCTCGGCCCGTGTCTCGGAGTGCGCACCCCGGGCCAGGGCCGTGGCACCGTCCAGCTCGGCCAACAACTCCCTGGCCTTGGGCAGCATGTCGCCCTTGGGATAGTCGCGCACGATGGCGTTGAGGTCGCTGCGGGCCGCCTCGGAATTTTTGAGGTAGTTCAGCTCGATGAGAGCCTTGCGGTAGAGGCAGTCGTCGGACCAGCTGTGGCTGGGAAAGCGCGAGACCACGCGCTGGTAGTAGTCTCCGGCGCGGCGAAAGTCGCTGTCCAGGTAGGAGCGCCGCCCCAGCTCCTCGTTGACCCGCCCCGCGTAATACAGGGCCTTGGGCGCCTCCGAGCCTTCGGGCGCGTTCTTGTACACGGCCAGGAACTGCTTCTCCAGCTCCTGCCAGTAGATGCGGTACTTATTTTTGCGCTCGTCCTTGAGCAGGTCGTGGAAGCCCTGCCAGGCGATGCGAAAATCGTCCTCCAGGGCTGCGGCCGCCGGGCGCACCACTGCCAGGAGGGCGAGCACGCAGCAGAGCGCCGACAGCAGGACGAGCCTGCCGCGGCTATTCCACGGTGACGCTTTTGGCAAGGTTGCGCGGCTGGTCCACGTCTTTACCGAGGTAATCGGCCATTTCATAGGCAAACAACTGCAAGGCGGGGAGCACCAGGAAGGCGCTCAAGGGGCCCCACGCCTCGGGAATCACCCAGGGGTCGTCCACGACGAGTCCGGTTCCGGGATGGGTTATGGCGAGAATCCTGCCCTCGCGGGCCTGGACCTCTTCCAGGTTCGACTTGACCTTGGGGAACAGGGCATCGTTGAGTGCAATGGCAAAGGTCGGGAAGGACGGGTCCACCAGGGCGATGGGGCCGTGCTTCATTTCACCGGCGGCATAACCTTCGGCATGGATGTAGGAGATTTCCTTGAGCTTGAGGGCCCCTTCCAGGGCCAGGGGGTGGCAGGCGCCACGCCCCAGGTAGAGGAAGCTGCGGGCGTCGGAGTAGCGCCGGGCCAGGGTGCGGGCGGTTTCGCGCAGGGCCGGGAGCTCGGCTTCCAGCAGTCCGGGCAGGGTGGGCAGGCTTTGCACGCTGCGTTCCAGCACGCCGTCGGGCAGACGCCCCTTGATGCGCCCCCAGTAGAGGGCCATGAGGGTCAAGAGCGTCAGCTGGCTGCACATGGCCTTGGTGGAGGCCACGGAGATTTCGGGCCCGGCCTGGGTGTAGACCACGATGTCGGACTCGCGGGCAATGGAGGAGCCCACCACGTTGCACAGCCCCAGGGTGAGCACACCCAGGCTCTTGACCTTGCGCAGCACGGCCAGGGTGTCCGCGGTCTCGCCGCTCTGGCTGATGACCAGCACGGCGTCCTCGGGCTCCAGGATCACGTCGCGGTAGCGGAACTCCGAGGCGATTTCCACGGTGCAGGGGATCCCGGCCCAGCTTTCCAGCAGCAGACGCCCCCACAGTCCGGCGTGAAAGGAGGTGCCGCAGGCCACGATGTGCAGGCGGCGGGGCGGGTCCAGGTCCTTGAGCTCCGGGATCTCCACGGTCTTGCGCTGGTGGTCGATGCGCCCGGCCAGACAGTCGGCGATGACCTTGGGCTGCTCGAAGATCTCCTTGAGCATGAAGTGCTTGTAGCCGCCCTTCTGCGCGGCCTGCACGTCCCAGTCGATGTGCTGGAGCTTCTTGTCGATCTTCTCCAGGGTCTTGGCGTCGTACACGGCCCAGGAATTGGCGTCGATGCGCACCACCTCGCCGTCTTCCAGGAAGACCACCTTGCGCGTATAGGGCAGAAAGGCCGGGATGTCCGAGGCGATGAAGTTCTCGCCCACGCCCACGCCCAGCACCAGGGGGCTGGAAGAGCGCGCGCCGTAGACCACGCCGGGCTCGTGCAGGCTGACGATGGCCACGGCGTAGGCGCCCTCCACCTGGGCCAGGGCCCAGGACAGAGCCTCGAGCAGGGTGGGGTGCTGCTTGAGCCCCTCGGCCACCAGGTGGGTCAGGACCTCGGTGTCGGTCTCGGAGCTGAAGACGTGCCCCTTGGCCTTGAGCTCCTCGCGCAGGGGCTGAAAATTCTCGATGATGCCGTTGTGCACCAGGGCCAGGCACTGGTCGTTGCTGCAGTGGGGGTGGGCATTGCGCTCCACGGGCAGGCCGTGGGTGGCCCAGCGGGTGTGCCCCATGCCGGAGGTGGCCTGGGCCACGTTCATGGTGCCCAGCTTGTTGCGCAGGGCCTCCAGCTTGCCGGGGGCGCGCACCACCTCCAGACAGTTGTGCTGGATGAAGGCCACACCCGCGGAATCGTAGCCGCGGTATTCGAGGCTCTGCAGCCCCTGAAGCAGGACGGGCACGGCGGGGCGATGCCCGGAATAACCAATGATACCGCACATGGTGGAACTCTCCTCTGCTGCGTGCCGGACAAACCGGCCCCGGTCTGCCGGGACTTACGGAACCGCTCCGGGGAGCGTGACAAGCATCCCGAATCCAAGCCCGGCCGACGGCAACGAGCGCGGGCGGCGGGCACCCCTCAGCGGGACTCCGCCTTTTCCCA
>CAZNSV010000478.1:0-2863 GCA_964575775.1 uncultured Desulfovibrionaceae bacterium | reverse complement strand
GGCGACGCAGATAGCGCAAGGCCACCTCCAGGGTGACATCGGCCCGGATGGTGACAAAGTCGTAATCCATCAGGGCGCCTACGGATTCCTCGTCATAGGACAGGGAGGAGGCCACCTGGGCCCGCTTGGCCTCATACAGGGACTCCATGAGTTCCTGGACCACATCCTTGGGCAGGTCGGCCGCCAGGTCGGCAATCTCGTCGGTATCCAGGCCGGCGGCGGCCGCCACCAGTTCCCGGTTGTCCATGGTGGCGATCAGGGATTCCCGCACCGCATCGGACACTTCCAACAGAATCTCGCCGTCACGCTCGGATTTGACCAGGTCCCAGACCATGATCCGGTCCTCGGGCGGCAGGGCCTCCAGGATGTAGGCCACGTCCGCCGGATGGAGTTCGTCCAGCTTCTTTGCCAGTTCCGAGAGGTTCTGCTTGTGGACCAGGGTCTCTACCAGCTCATGCCGGGGCATGTCCTGCTTGTGGACCAGAGACTCCACCAGACGATGCCGGCCGATGATTTCCATCACCTGCTTCAGGCTGTCTTCCACATGATCCTGGGCGCGGTCTTCGTGCTGCTCGCTCATGGCTGGGTCCGGTCGGCAAATTGCCGCCGATTTTACCCGCCATGAAAAAAAGTCCTAAAGTTTTCTGGCGAGCGGTCGATAAGGATTCAGAAGTGCTCCTCCTACCCGCAAACCGGTTTCTCCGGTTGCTTTACGCCCGAACCCGATGGTTCGGGCTTTTTTTCGTACGGAGGCACCCCCATTGCCCCGACGCTGACCCGTCCGGTGGGTCAGCGGGGTACCTTCACCTGGTTCATCCTGGCCTGGATGATGGCCTGGCGCTTGAGCAGCCCCTTGGCATTGCGCCGGGTCTCGTAGTATCTGGGATTGGGGATCATGGCCGCCAGATGCGCCGCCTGGCCGGGACCCAGGCTTGCCGCAGGCCCCTTGAAGTAACGCCTGGCGGCCGCCTCTGCACCGTAAATGCCGTTGCCCCATTCGATGACATTCAAATAGACCTCCAGGATGCGCCGCTTGCTCCACAGGCTTTCGATCATCACCGTGATGATGGCCTCCTGGATCTTGCGCAGGGGGTTTCGGGAGGGGGAAAGGTACAGATTCTTGGCCAGTTGCTGACTGATGGTGGAACCTCCGGCGACGATCTTGCCCTTCTTGAGATTCTTTTCCAGGGCCTTCTCCATGCCGTCCCAGTCGAAGCCTTCGTGATCCAGGAAACGGCTGTCTTCCGCGGCCACCACCGCCCGCTTCAGGTGGATGGATATCTTGGCGTAGTCCACCCATTTATGGCGCAGTTCAGCCTCGTCCCCTTTGTTCTCCTGCAAGCGATCCAGGCCAGCCGCCATGAAGGCCGTGTTGGAAGGGTTGAAATGCCCCCACCAGAGCACGCCGGCGAGGAAAGCCAGTTGCACGTAGAGCACAAGGATGAGGACGGCCAGGCCGCCCTTCCAAAGCCATCGGACCATCAGCCACCCCGGATCTGGTCGATGACGGCACGGGTCTCAGGGCGCACACCCCGCCACAGCAGGAAGGCTTCGGCCGCCTGCTCCACCAGCATGCCCAACCCATCGGCAACGGTTGCGCCGCAGTCCCGGGCGTGGGCCATGAACGGCGTCTCGCGCCCATACATCATGTCGTAGGCCAGGCAACCCGGATTGAAGGCCGTGGCCGGCAGGGGCGGCCGCTCTCCCGCCAGGGATGCGGCGCTGGCATGGATGACCAGGTCAAAGCCCGCGCTCGGCAAGGCATCGAAGCCGCCCCCTTGGCAGTCAAACCGCCCGGCCAGGTCCCTCGCCTTGTCCGCAGTGCGGTTGACGATGAACAGGGCCGCCGGCCGCTGCTCCAGCAAAGGCAAGAGCACCCCCTTGGCCGCCCCTCCGGCGCCCACCAGCAAAATCCTGCGTCCTGCGATGTCCATGCCCAGGTTTCCGCGCAAGTCCCGCACCAGTCCCACACCATCGGTGTTGTCGCCCAGGATGTCATGTTCGTCGAAGCGCAGGGTGTTGACGGCCCCGGCCGCCTCGGCTCTGGGTGTGCAACGCGTTGCCCAGCGGAAAGCCTCTTCCTTGAAGGGAACCGTGACATTGGCACCCAGCCCCCCTCCGGCCCGGAAGGCCTCCACCACTTCACGAAAACCATCCTTGGGCGCGAGGAGTGCCGTGTAGACCATATCCTGGCCCGTTTGGCGCGCGAACTCCGCGTGGATGGCGGGAGACTTGGAATGGGCGATGGGGTTGCCCAGGACAGCGTATCGGTCGGTCATATCCTGATCATTCTGAGATGGCCGTGGAAGTCAGTGGCCGGCGCAGCGCATGCACCAGAATGGAATCATTTGCACCAATATGGTGCAAACAAAAACTCCTTTGACCCTGGACCCCTTATGGCACAATTTTGCATCTGCATGTAGCGACGTTTTCTTCAGCCGCACCTGCGCGAAAAACCAATCCGTGCACACTACCAGAAGCGCACCGGCCAGCCAAAGCAGGTCGCGCAGGGTGGGGGACGCCTTGGCAGACGCCGGCACGGGCAGCTCCGATGAAAACTGGCATGGTATATGCATGCATCTTGCCCGTGGTACCCACATCAATTGTGCAATCTCTGATTAGGAGTGAAAAATGGCGGTCGCCGATGTAATGAAGATGATCCAGGAAAATGATGTCAAATTCATCGATTTCCGTTTTACCGATACCCGCGGCAAGGAACAGCACGTCTCGGTGCCCGTTTCCGCATTCGATGAAGAGAAGTTCACCGATGGTCACGCCTTCGACGGTTCTTCCATTGCCGGCTGGAAGGGCATCCAGGCTTCCGACATGCTGCTCATGCCGGACCCGGACACCGCCAACATCG
>CAZNSV010000477.1:0-2868 GCA_964575775.1 uncultured Desulfovibrionaceae bacterium | reverse complement strand
AGCGTATCTCGCAGCTTTTGCTTAATTTTTTCACTGCGGGCCATGTAGGCCACACCCAGGGCCAGCAGCCCGGCCACGGTCAGCACCGCGGTGATGTTGTCGTTGAAAAAGGTTCCCGTGCCCATGATGATCCTGGCCAGGAGCGGGATATCCCCCTGGGAGCGCGAGAGCAGCGCCGAGAACTTGGGCACCACCAGCACGAAGATGGAGAGAATGGACACCAGCCCGAAGACCACCAGCACGATGGGGTAGACCAGGGCGCTGCGCATCTCCGTGGCGATCTGCATCTCGTGCTCCCAGCGCTCCACACCCTGGCGCAGGGCCTTGGCGATCTTGCCCGTCATCTCCCCGGCTTCGGCCAGGGGCACGAAGTAGGGCGGCAAGGGCAGCTTGCTGTCCCGCAGGGCCTGGGACAGGGAACCGCCCCTGCGGATGGTGGTGGTCATGATGGCCATCTTGGCCGCCAGGTCCGCCTGGGTCTGGGACTGGGACAGGGACTCCAGGGTCTCTTCCAGGGTCACCCGGGATTCCAGCAGGGTGCAGAGCTGGTGCAGGAGGACGATCACGTCCTTCTTGGTGGATTTTTGCTGAAACCCGCTCCGCTTGGTGGTTTTCAGGCGGCCTTCGCGGATCTCCAGCACCCGCAGCCCCTGCGTCTGCAACTGGCGCAGGGCCGCGCGGACCGAATCGGCCTCCACGGCACCCGACAGGGAGCTGCCGTCTCTGTTCAATGCCCGATAGTTGAAGTACATGCCCTGATCGTTTTCCTGGCTTGCGGCGGGGTTGCCGGGACCACGGCGCATGGCACGGCCGTGGTCCGACATGGCGGCCATACTGCCCGACTCTCCCCGGCCTGTCAAAAGTCCGGTGTCAGAAAAAAGTGATTTCTATCGGATGGTTGACGGATTTTACAATCCCGATGCACAACCCCGGGCAATGCGCTCGGCCAGGGCCGTGGTGGAGTAGCCGGGCAGCAGGGGCAGGCTGTGCACGCTCCCGCCGCGGGCCTGCACGATCTCGCGCCCCACGATGCGCTCCACGGGCCAGTCCCCCCCCTTGACCAGCACATCCGGCTGCACGGCCCGGATCAGCTCCAGGGGGGTGTCTTCGTGAAAGCAGGCCACGAAATCCACGGCCGCCAGGTGGGCCAGCACGAAGGCCCGCTCGGCATGCCCCTGGAAGGGGCGCGCGCCCCCCTTGCCCAGACGCCGCACCGACGCGTCGGCATTGAGCCCCACCACCAGCAGGTCGCCCAGGGCCCTGGCCCGCTGCAGCAGGTCCACGTGCCCGGGGTGCAGGAGGTCGAAGCAGCCGTTGGTGAACACGACGCGCTGCCCCTTGCGGCGCTCCTCGGCCAACAGCGCCAGGAGCGGCCGCAAGTCGTCCAGACCGACGAGGGCGGGATGCGTGGGCAGCACGGCTCAGGCCTTGGGCTTGAGCCGGTCGTTCTGCCCGAAGAGCACCAGTTCCAGCCAGTCCAGGGCGAATTCCAGACAGCGCTCCTCGTCCTGGAGCACGGCCTCCTGCTCCTTTTCGGGCAGTTCCACGCGCTCGAAGAGCTTCATGTCCTTGATGAACTGCTGGAACCGGTCCGGCTGGTACAGGGCCAGCAGACACATGGTACCGTGCCGGGAAGAGAGGGTGGTGTTGGTGGCCTTGACCCCGGCCATGAGCAGGGCCAAGCGGTCGTTGGAGGCAGTGTAGGGCTCCAGGCCCTGGTCCGCGGTCCAGGCGGCGATGTCCCACTGCCCATCCTCGCTGAAGCCGTGGCAGTGATCCTCTTCCACCAGGAAGTACTGCTCCACCAGGCTGCCCTGTTCCGCCGAAAAGCGGGTGGCCCGCCCCAGGGGGTAGATGCGGCAGGCGCTGGGGCGGTCGGGATACACCGAACAGCCCACCACGGTCACGAAGGAGCAGCGCTGGTTGGGGTCGGTGCCCATCAGCAGGTGCACCATGGGAAAACCGGAATCGGGGTAGGCCGAAACCCGGCAATGCACCTGCAGGAAGTCCTCGCTGGACATGTCCAGGGCCCGGCGCAGACGCAGGACGTCGTAGGGCGTGAGCACCAGATTCAAATCCGCGCAGCAGGCGTTGAAGCAGGGCACGCCGGGGTGGCAGGCAAAGCGGAACTGTTCCCCGGGCGCCACTTCCTGCAGGCTGTTGAGGAATTCCTGTGTGGCATCTTGTTCAAGCTTTTCGGACATGATCTCTCTCGTTGCCACGCGGCGTGGCCCCCCGAGCGAGGGGCGCCGCCGGCGGCAGATTCGTATTGTTGGGTCAACGGCTTGGAACATCCCGCTGAAACAAGCGAAAATTGTTTCAGGGCGAAAATGCTCTAGCCGAATTCGCGCACAATGACCTGCTCGCGCCGCAAGGGGCAGAAGCTGGGCCGCTCCACCTTCGGGTCCACCGGGCGTCCAATGGGCATGGACACGTTGCACCAGACGCTCTCGTTGACATTGGTCAGGAACGGACAGTCCTTGCAGGTCTTTACCACCATGATCATACGTCGGTCCTCGTTGCGGGGGCCAAGGCCCCCGGTTCAGGTCAATACCGGTAGCCCTGGGCGGCCTGCACCGGCAGGGTGTGGGTCACCACGCTCCCTGCCGTGCGCACCGTGATCTGCACGCCGCTGATGCCCACGTTGCCCGGCAGGTAGAGGTAGCCGGACTGGGTGCCGTAAGGCGGCAGGGGCGCTTCACGCCACACGTAGTGGCTCAGCTCCTGATAGACCATCTGCTGCAGCCGCATGCGCGACTCGTGGATGGTGGACACGGCCCCGGCCGTGCCGCCGATGGCGCCACCGATGATGGCCCCCTGCCAGACGCGGTCGTTACCGCCGGTCAGCAGCCCGATGAGCGCGCCCAG
>CAZNSV010000476.1:0-2869 GCA_964575775.1 uncultured Desulfovibrionaceae bacterium | reverse complement strand
CTTCTCTGCCTGGAAACAGCGGCCCTGGGGGTCGTATTCGCAGCGGTGGCATCCCAGGCAAGGGGCGATGCGGAACTGGCGCAGGTGGATGATGCGGGCCTGGCCACCGGCCTCGCGGATGCCCTGGGCCACCAGGGCCGCGGCCTGGTCGCTGTTGCCCCCGGCACGGGGACTGCAGGCGTATACGGCGGCGATGTCGGGCGCTGCGGGGTCGAAATAGTTCACGAGAATACCCTCACTTGCGGGTGAACACGGCCAGGGAGCGGCCGTTGTGGCGCTGCTCCTCCAGGGTCCAGCCCTGCTCGATAAACAGCGCCTCGCGGGCCACGGCCAAGTCGCCGGGTTTGAGGACCATTTCCAGGCGCCTGCAGCCGCAGAATCTGAGGTGCCACTGCACCTCCTGCAGCAGCCTTCAGCAGCGGTCGGAAAGATCGATGCGCCTGGTGTCCGGATCGGTCATCACGCTGTCTCCGTCTCAGTTGCGGTAGTCGCTGAAAAAGGGGTTGTGCAGGATTTCCTCGCCCACGGTGGTGGGTTCGCCATGGCCGCTGTAGAGCACGGTCGTCTTGGGCAGGGTGAAGATGCGCGTGAGCACGGACTGCTCCAGGGCCTCGTAGCTGCCGCCGGGAAAGTCCGTGCGGCCGATGTTGCGGTTGAAGATCAGGTCGCCCACAAAGGCCTTGCCGTGCTCCGGGAAGTAGAAGGTCAGACTGCCCGGGGTGTGGCCGGGGGTGTGCAGGGCCTGGCAGGTGGTGCCCAGCAGGGTGATTTCGCCGGGAGCCAGGGGGGTGATGCTGAAGGGCTCCACCGGGGGCAGTCCCCAGACCCCGCCGCGCCCCAACTCGGTGTCCATGAGGTAGGCGTCGTCCGGGTTGGCGAGAATGGGCGCACCCGTGGCCTTGTGCAGGGCCGCGTTGCCGAACACGTGGTCGAAATGCAAGTGCGTGTTCAGGATGTGGGTGAGGGTCAGGCCATTGCGGCGCAGATGCTCCAGCAGGGGGGCGGGGTCGCCTCCGGGATCAACGGCCACGGCCTCCTTGCCGAGACAGAGCAGATAGCAGTTGGTCTCCAGGGGGCCGATGGGAAAGGTCAGAACCTGCATGCTCAGAATTCCTCCAGAAGAAATTGGTCGAGCTCCATGCGCGTGGAGCGGCCCGGTCCGGCCGGGCGGCCCAGGGCGAGCAGGGCCATGAAACACAGGCGCTCCGGGTCGAGGTTCAGGACTTTGAAGACTTCGGGCCCCTGGTTGAGAATCTCGCCCAGCCAGACCGCACCGTAGCCCAGGGCGTGGGTCGCCAGGAGCATGTTCTGGATGCAGGCGCCCGCACCCTGGTAGTCCTTCATTTCGTTGTACATCTTGCCTCGGTCCAGGAAGACCGCGATGAGGGTCCGGGCAGCGAGGACAATGGAACTGTACTTGGTGCAGCCGGCCAGGGCCGCCTGGCGCGGATCGCCCGCGGTGACGACGAGAAAGCGGCAGGGCTGGTTGTTCATGCCGCTGGGGGCCCAGCGTCCGGCATCGAGAATGCTCAGCACGGCCTCGCGCGGCAAGGGTTCGTCGGTATAGGCGCGGATGCTGCGCCGCTGCCTGAGGGCTTGCAGAACGGGGTTGTCTTCGTAGGGCACCGTGCCTCCTCTGCTGCTTGCTGGGGCTCCTGCGGCGGCAGGACGGGAGTTCTTTTCCTAGCCTTTCCGGACAGCGGGGGCAAGAGCCCCTGTTCCTGGCCAGGGGAGCGGGATTTCAGGGGCGGTGCCGAAAGTGGAGGGGGGGCGACACACGATGCCGCGACCACCGACCAAGGCCGGTGGTCGAGAGTGAGGGATTCAGGGCAGGGGTGCGGGTGCGGCGCCAAGCCGGAGGGGTGGGCAGCGGAGACGGTCGTCAGGGGCCGCCCCCGCTACTTGTACAACTGGATGATCTTGCCGTTGCCGTTGCCGTTGCGGGCGGGCAGGTCCTGCACCTCCGCCACCTGCATGGCCACTTTGGTGCGGCTGAATTCGGAGTTGCAGGTCAGGCAGCGCCAGTTCTCGCCTTGCTCGTGCAGGCGGATGAGCAGGCCGTCCTTGTCGAAGCACTCCTGGCAGAAGGGCCCCTGTTTCACTCCCACGGTTTTGAGCCAGTAGCTGAAGCCGTCGAACTCCAGATTCTTGGCCAAGTAAAGAATGTCCTCGTATTCCTGCACCTGGGTTTTCAGCACGGCGTTCTCGTCGCAGGTCTCGATATACTTTTCCTGCAACTCCTTGAGTATGGCTCGGGCGTTTTCCGTCCTGCCCTGCTCGTACAGATCGTGAACTTGTTTGAACAGGTAGTAGTCCAGCATGGCGCATCCCTCTCTGGCGGAAGATTTCCTACGTCGCATTCCGCGTCCATACTGCATAGTATCGACCACGCCGGGGCAAACTTTAGCAAATGGATGAAAAACCACTCCCCGGCTGGGGGCGGACCGGGCGCAAAGAAAAAAGTTGGAAAAATGTGTTCGGGCTTGTCTTCCGAAGGAGCCTTATAGTAAAGGAGAGGTATGGTAATCGCGAGTAAGGGACGACTTGGGTTTCTATCATTATTTCAGGAGGTTGACATGGATAGAGCACGCTTCTTCATTCATTTGAAAACGGCCCTGGGCCTGCTGGCCGCAGTGCTGCTGGTGTTGGCGGCGCCCTTGGGGGTCCAGGCCAAGATCACGGACGCCGACGGCCTGCAACAGAGCCTGGCTGCCCAAGGCACGGCCCGTGTCCTGGTGCAGTTCAACTTTCCCGAGTACACGGAGCGGCTGGCCGCCTCGCGGGCCTTCAAGGCCGTGGCGCCCGATGCGCCCGCCTCCACGGCCACGGCCGCCAGGCCGTCCGGCAGGTTGCGAACCCGCACGGACAC
>CAZNSV010000475.1:0-2874 GCA_964575775.1 uncultured Desulfovibrionaceae bacterium | reverse complement strand
GGAGTGCGGCCGGCAGCGCGGCCAGCGACATTGCCAAGGCCTGGCAGACCCTGGGCACGGCGAGCACCGCCCAGGTCACTGCCGAACTGCGGACCCTGAAGTCGGCCTTTGAAACCATCCGGACTTCCGGCACGGCCTCGGTACAGGATGTGGCCAAGGCCAAGCAGGCCTATCTGGCCAAAGTCAAGGAGGTGCGCGGAGAGACCGATAACGCCGCGGGGGCGGTCAAACGCTTTGGCGGGCAAGTGCTGGCCCTGGCTGGGGTGACCTCTGGCCTTGTGGCGCTGCAAAGCGCGGTACGCAGTACTGCGCAGGTGCTGACCGATGCGGAACGGGCAGCCTTTGCCTTGCAGGACAGTGTGGCCGCGGCGAGCCGCGAGTTCAGTAACACCGGGGAACTGGAGACTTGGCGCGAACGGATCAAACAGCTGTCACAGGATCTGAAAATCTACTCGGAAGCGGATCTGAACCAGGCGGGAGCTCGGACTATCGAGATGTCCAAGCGCTTGGGCTTGAGCGCGGAGCAGATGGAAGAGGTGCTGCGCAGGTCCGGCGAATTGGCAGCGGGCAAGACGGACCTCAACGGCGCGGTGGAACGGGTCACCGCGGCCTTGCGGGGCGAGGCGGAAAGCGCGGAATATCTTGGCCTGACGTTGTCGGAAGGGCTGGTCAGGAGCTGGTACAAGACGCACGAGGCCCAGGGACGTGCCTGGGAGTCGCTTTCCGAGGGTGAAAAGGCGCAGGTGCGGTTCAAGGTGTTTCTTGAGCAAACGAATGTGGTGTTGGGTCGAGCTGCCGAGTACGCGACCACGGCAGGCGGTGCCTGGCAGTACATGGCCTCCCGGGTGCATGACGCCATTGCCAACAATGAAGAATTGGCCACGGTGCTGCGGGACCTGGGGCAATGGGTGGCAGCCAATGCGGACGCCATCGGCAGCTTGGCCGCGGACATCATGGCGATCATTGCCACGGTGGCCAAGTGGGTGGTGGGCAACAAGGAACTGGTCGCCATCCTGGCCGGGGGCACGGGCTTGGTCACGGCCCTGGGGGGCGTGGCCACGGCTGTGGCGGCAGTCAAAAGCATATTCAGCGGCTTGGGCTTGGCCGCAGTGGGGGGCCAGCTCGCAGGTCTGGGCAAGGCGGCCGGGACCGCCGCAGGTGGGGCGGGCTTGGGGGGACTGACGGTGGCGGCAAAGGGGCTGGCGGTGGCCGTTGGCACTGGCGCTTTTGCCGCTGGCTCTATTGGACTGGCAGTGTATCTGGAAACCCTGGCATATTCGGCCCGAAAAGCCAACGAGGCATTGAGCTTAGCTACAAAGCAAGTGCTTGACAATAACGAGCAAATTGCCAGGAACTACAAGGAACTGTTTACAAAGTCCGGGGTGGATCTCGAACCCATCAAGCAGGCTTGGGGGGTGCTGGATAGCGCTGCGCAGCAGCATGCGGATGTTCTGGCAATGGTCCGTCAACGCGGTGTCGAGGCTTATAAGATCCTCCAGGCAGCCGGGGCGGAGTCCTTCGAGACCCTGCGCGCCAAGACCCTGGCCTTGGTCGAGGCCTACACCACGTACCGTGGGGTGGAGCTATCCAAGCCCAAGGCCGAACAGGACCTGGTGACCCTGGGACAGGCCACGGACGCCGTGGTGGGGCATTTACGCCAGCTCAAGGAGGAAGCGCCGCAGACCTGGGCAGCACTGGTGGCCGCGGGGGAGGTGCCCAAGCAGCTCGAAGCCTTGGTGCTGCAGGCGGAGCTGGGCGTGGAGAGCTTCGGCAAGCTCAAGGACCAGACCGAGGAGCTGGTACGGTCTTTTGTGGCGTATCGGGATCTGGAGCTCTCCAAGCCGCAAGCGCAGCAGGATTTGGATACCCTGGGGCGCACCACGGACGCCTTGGTGGCGCAGTTGCGCAGTCTCAAGACCGAGGCCCCGGGCGTCTGGGAGGCTTTGTCCGGCATGGTGCCTGCCGATGTGGCGGCCAGAGTCAACGACATCGAGGATGCCTTCCAACGGTTGGGGGTGACCTCAGCCAAGACCGCCCAGGCGCAGGCCGCGGACCAATTGCAGGCCTACAAGGATATCGCGGCCTCCGCCGAGGTGTCGGTTGAGGACCAGGAGCGCGCATTGCAAAGCCTTGTCAGTCATATGAGTGACTTGGCTTCGAAGATGCCGGACGTTTTCAGGGAGATGTACCAGTCGTTGCCGCAGGAAGCCAAGAACGCGGTGGACGCGGCTTTGCAGCAGCAGGGGCAGTTGCGCTCCGCACAAGCCAGCGAAAGCAAGTCGGCCAGTGGTGGAAGTTCGGCAGGAGCCCACAGCGAGGAGCGGACTGTCACTGACCAGAGCCACTCGGTCAATACCGGCAACAAGGGCAACAGGCGAACCTACACCCGGGTTATTCAGGACCTGCCTGCCGACGACACTGAGAGTTCCGGCGGCGGGGCGGCCAGGGCCAGGAAAGAGCTTGAGAAGTTGGACAAGGACCTGGCAAAAACCCGGGTCGTGAAGTTCGAGGTGGACGGTATCGATCTCTTGCAATCTGTCCGAGCTGAGCTGTCAGAGCCACTGCAGATGCCAGCGACCGTGAATCTGGAGCGAGATGCCTACCTGGCTGAATTGCAGGCCGAGATGGACCGCGACTTGGGGCTGACGGTCGAACTGGAGCCAGAAACGTCCGCCTCCGATGCGGCCCGGGATCAGGCATCCGAACCGGTGGAGGCTGCCGTGACCCTGCAGCCGGATAGCCAGGGGGTTGCTGCGGCCAAAGACCAGGCTGCGGAGCCGGTGACGACTCCAGTTTCCCTGGCTCCGGAGGCCAGCGCGGCCACGGCGGCAAAAGAGGCTGCAACTGCACCGGTGGAAGCTGCGGTAGTGCTTA
>CAZNSV010000474.1:0-2887 GCA_964575775.1 uncultured Desulfovibrionaceae bacterium | reverse complement strand
ATCATCTAGCTAACGTCGGCACAGTGGCCCGGCAGGCAGTGCCCCAGAGGCACACCACTGCCCGCTCAGGACCCGAGGCCTGGCAGCAGGACCCGGGGATTGGAACACCCAGCATTCAGGAGGGCATTATGCAGCTGCAAGACTTTCACAACATGGTCATCGATTGGGACATGAGCCCTGAAGACGCCGTGATCCTCTACCTCGAGTGGGGCAACAACGACTGGCGCAACAAGCACCAACCAGTGCGCTCCAAGAACGACTTCTCCACCTACTTCGTGGTGGACAACTGGGGCCCGAGGCCCAGCCTGAGGCTGGTGCGGCGCAATTCCGAAGAGGCTGTGGACCTTTTGACCATGCACCTGCCCGAACACCTCGAGAAGTCCTTCCGGGCGGAGTTCGGCGGACTCAAGGGTGTCTTCGAGCCCACGGACGAGATCAAGAACTGGCTGCGCCAGCAGCTGGAGAACTGACCCCCCCCTGCCGGGCCCCGCGGGCGCGGCAGGAGTCGCGTCCGCCACTTTTCACCGCTCCTCCAGACCACAAGGCCCCTTCACGCTACGGCGGGAGGGGCCTTGTCCTTGTGGCATGAAATAAGCCCCCGCCTGTTCGTACACGGACGGGGGCTCGTGTTTGGTCGTCTCAGTTCAGGCCCGCATGAGGGCGGGTTCCTGCTCCTCGGGTCTGGAGATGATCACCATGTTCCGGCCGCTGGTCTTGGCCTGGTAGAGGGCGCGGTCGGCCTCGCGCAGCAGCTCGCTCTTGGGTTTCAGGGAGCCGGGCTTGAGCGAGGCGATGCCCATGCTGGCCGTGACCTGGAAGGTCTTGCCCTCCACCGTGAAGCGCTTCTTTGAGATGCGCAGCCGGATGCGTTCGGCCAGGGCCCAGGCCTGGGCCGCGTCGGTCTGGGGCAGGATCAGGGCGAACTCCTCGCCGCCGTAGCGCGCGGCCAGGTCGGTGGTGCGCACCGCCTCCACCAGCAGCTTGCCCACTTCCTTGAGCACCAGGTCCCCGGCCAGGTGGCCGTGGGTATCGTTGATGTCCTTGAAGTGGTCCAGGTCGATCATGATGGTGGAGAGCTGGTGCAGATAGCGCTGGTGGCGCAGCAGCTCCTCCTCCAACCGGCTGTCGAAGTGCTTGCGGTTGTAGAGCTTGGTCAGGCCGTCGAACTGGGCCTGATTCCGGGCCTCGCTGAAGAGCTGGGCATTGCGCAGGGCCAGGGCCAGGTGCCGAGCCGCGGAGTGCAGCAGCTCCACCTGATCGCGCCCCAACCGGAATTCGGAATCCGAGAGCAGGGCCAGGCAGCCGAAGGTCTCGTTGCCGCTGCGCAGGGGCAGAATGGCCACGCGCCCCTGTTGGGGGGCGTAGTCCGTGGCGGCATCGCGGGGCATGGCGTTGTCAAGCAAGGTGATGCGGTAGGAGCCCACGGGCGCCTCGGCCAGCTTGGCCACGCTTTCCGTGAGAAACTCCACCCAGGCGTCGCGGCTGCCGTTGTCGGCGGGCTGTCCCAGATAGAATTCGGCTTCCACCACGCCGCGCGCGTCCCGGGTCCAGACCGCCCCTTGCAGCAGCTTGACGGGCAGCAGCAGGTTCAGGTCCTCCCCGGCCTTGACCAGGACCTCGGCGGCGTCCAGGGTTTCGGCGGCGCGGGACACGAAGCGGTTGATGAAGCTCAGGTGTTCGTTCTTGCGGGCCAAGAGCTCCCGCTCCAGGTAGATCTCCTGGGTCATGCGAAAGATGTCGGAGGAAATGCTCTTCATTTCCCAGGCCCGGTCCAGGATCTTGTGGATGTCCTTTTTTTCCAGGGGCAGCTTGGCGATTTCCATGAAGCCCATGCCCAGGGCCTGCTCCAGGTCTTCGAAGCGGGTACCGTGCTCCACCAGGAGGACCCGTTGCATGGCTTCCTGCCGCAGGTAGAGGCTGCGCTTGGCGCTGCTCAAACCGTTCCAGGCCTGCAGGGGGATCCAGAGGAGCATGGGGTTGTCCTCGGTCAGCTCCTTGACGCCGGGCGTGCGTTTGTCGGACCAGGTGCGCAGCGTGAACTCGGGGCCGGAGTGGGTTCTGATGCGTTGGCGCTCCTCGATGCCGAGTCCGATGCCCCAGAGTGTGGTGGATGCGGTGTGGGGTTTCACGGTTCTGCTCCTGTGCCGGTCAGGCCGGTGTTGATGCTGCTTGCTGGGATCGAACAGGTCTAGCAAGATGAGGGCCACTTGTGGTTTCAGTCACGCTTTCCATTGTTTAGAAAAAGTCTACACCTCAGCCCCGGCTGTTTTTGCCGGGCAAGGACACAGCGTGTGGTCAAAATACCGTCCCAGGGGGCAGAAGACGCCCGTCCCATCCCGCCCCCGCCAGGCCCAAGCGCCAGGGTGGTTTGACAAGCCGTCGCATCTGTGGCTTGATCCGCGCCATGAAAGCAAAAGGGGTTTGGGGCACGCTGGATCCGTTCATCGAGCGCACAACCATCATGGGGCGCAGCGTGGCCAACGCGGATTTCCTGCAAACATTGCTCCAGGAGGACCCCTTCGACGCCTATCATTTCTTTCTGGCCGACGGTGGCCAGGCCACGGCCCTGCGCGGTTTCCTCCAAGAGCGGCATCCCCGCCTGCTCCAGGAGGGGCGGGTGCTCCTGGCCGGACGGCCGGACCTGCCCCAGGCCCTGCAGGGCACCCCCTACGCCTGCTTCCACCTCTCGGACTGCATCAACTACCCCGCGTATCTGGCCCGGCTGCGCAACCTGGTGGCGCCGGACATCTTTCCCATCACCTCCGTGACCCACTCCCTGAGCTATGCCCGCTACGCCAAGGACTACCTGGCCCAACTCTGGCCCGGCTGCACGGCGCGCGACGCCATCGGCGCCACCAGCGAGACGGCCCGGGGCATGCTCCTGGCC
>CAZNSV010000473.1:698-2888 GCA_964575775.1 uncultured Desulfovibrionaceae bacterium | reverse complement strand
CCCCCCTGCCCCTTGTTCCAGAAGAGGGGCGTTTCTTCCATGCCGCCCCCACGCCGGACGCGGCCCTGGTCCGGGTCCAATGGCAGCGCGGGCCCTCGGACGCGCCCCTGCTGCTGCACCCCCCCTGTCTCTGTCTGGGGCTGGGCTGCCGCAAAGGCGTGCCCCAAGAGGAAATCCTGGCCTGCGTCGCGGCGTTACTGGAGCAGTGCGCGGCCGCACCCCAGAGCCTGCTGGGCCTGGCCTCGGCAGCGCTCAAGGCTCAGGAACCCGGGCTCCTGGCCGCTGCCCGGCAGCTGGGGCTGCCCCTCCGTTGTTACGACGCCACGGAGCTGGCCTCGGTGCCCGTGCCCAACCCTTCGCCACGCGTGGCCCAGACCGTGGGCGCGCCTTCGGTGGCCGAGGCCGCGGCCTTGCTCCTTTCCGGCAACACCGCGCTGCTCGCGGAAAAAGAGCGCCTTGGCCGGGTGACCCTGGCCCTGGCGCAGAGGATACGACCATGACGCACCCCCTGCTCAGCGTGGTGGGGCTCGGCCCCGGCGACCCCCAGCTGCTCACAGCACAGGCCCTGGCGGCCCTGGAACGGGCCGAGACCCTGGTGGGCTACCGGCGCTATCTGGACCTCCTGCCCCCCCGCCTCCTGGAGGGGCGCACCCTGATCTCCTCGGGCATGACCCGCGAGATGGAGCGCTGCGAGCGGGCCCTGGACGCGGCTCTGTCCGGCAGCCCCACCGCCCTGGTCAGCAGCGGCGACGCCGGGGTTTACGGCATGGCCGGGCTGCTCTTGGAATTGCTCCACGCCAAGGGGCTGCAGGAGCGGGTGACGGTGGAGATCGTGCCCGGCGTGCCCGCGCTCATGGCCGCCGCCGCCCTGCTGGGCGCGCCCCTGATGCACGACTTCGCGGTGATCAGCCTCTCGGACCTCCTGACCCCGTGGGAGCGCATCGAGGAGCGCCTGACCCTGGCGGCCCGGGCGGATTTCGTGCTGGGCATCTACAACCCCTGCTCCAGCCGCCGCACCTGGCAGCTGCCCCGCGCCAAGGAGCTGCTGCTCCAGGAGAAGCCGGGCGAGACCCCCGTGGGGCTGGTGCGCCAAGCCTTCCGCCCCGAGCAGGAGCTCCGGCTCTGCACCCTGGCCGCACTGGACCCGGCAACCGTGGACATGCTCTCCATCCTGGTGGTGGGCAACAGCGCCACCCGCTTCCTCGGCAATCACATGGTGACCCCGCGCGGGTATTTCGAGAAGTACGCGTCGGAAACGGTCTGAACGCCCCTGTGCCGGACATGGAGCGGCAGCAGAAATGTCCGCTGCGGCCTGTTCCACAGCTTGACATGCAAGGCCGCCTTTCATATGGCCATGCGTAGAAAGTATAATAAAATTTTCAAAAATCTCTAGATTGCCTGTCACAAGGTCCCGTCCCGCCCGCCGGAGGCGGCAGCCGGGCCCCCTGTGCGTCCCAGGTCCGCCCAGGCCCGCCCCGCGCGTTGCGTCCGGGAGCGCTTCAGGCGGCAGCGCAGCAACCATAGTCAAGCAAAGGTGAGCCATGGCCAAGCGATTCGCCCCTGATGTCGATAGCGATGACGACATCCTGGAACTCACTGACGTGGTGGAAAAGGGCACGGTGAAGAAAAAGCCCGCTGCTGCGGTGGATGTTTCGCCCGGGGAGGACGACGACCTGAGCTTCGATCGGGAGCTGGAAGACCTTTTTTCCGAAGAAGGCCCTGGGGACAAAGGAGGGGCGCGCAAGGGTGCCGACGAGCTGGGCGACTTCGCGGACCTCTTCGGTGCCGAGGACCAGCCCCCGGCCAAGGGCAAGGCCCCGGCTTCCCAGGACGACGACGGCCTGCCCGACGACCTGGATTTCTCCGATTTCGGCGACGACGTGGATTTCTCCCTGGAAGCCGACGCCCCAGCGCCCCCAGCTAAAGGCAAAGCAGCCCCCGCCACCCTGGGCGGCCAGGACGATATCGACGACCTCTTCGCCGACCTGGACGACGCGCCCAAGCCCGCCCCGAAACCTGCGGCCAAGCCCGCTCCCAAGGCTGCCGCCGCCCAGGACGATATCGACGACCTCTTCGCCGACCTGGACGATGCGCCCAAGCCAGCCCCGAAACCCGCGGCCAAGCCCGCGCCCAAGGCAGCCCCCGCCACCCTGGGCGGCCAGGACGATATCGACGACCTCTTCGCCGACC
>CAZNSV010000473.1:0-598 GCA_964575775.1 uncultured Desulfovibrionaceae bacterium | reverse complement strand
TGGACGACGCGCCCAAGCCCGCGCCGAAACCTGCGGCCAAGCCCGCTCCCAAGGCTGCTGCCGCCCAGGACGATATCGACGACCTCTTCGCGAACCTGGACGACGCGCCCAAGCCAGCCCCGAAACCCGCGGCCAAGCCCGCTCCCAAGGCAGCCTCCGCCACCCTGGGCGCCCAGGACGATATCGACGACCTCTTCGCGAACCTGGACGACGCGCCCACGCCAGCGGCCAAGACCAAGGCCGCGCAGGAGGACCTGGACGACCTGGAGCTCACCGAGGATGCCAGCCAGGCCCGACCGGCCCCGGCAGCTGCCAAGGCCTCCAGCGAGCTGGACGAGCTCGGGGAGTTGGGTGATTTCGGCGACCTGGGTGATTTCGGCGACCTTGGCGATCTGGGAGATCTGGGCGACCTGTCCGACCTGGGGGATCTGGACGACCTGGCCGCTCCGGCCAGCCCCAAGGCCAAGACCCCCAGCGCCACCGCAAACCAGGACGACATCGACGACCTGTTGGGCGACATGGAACTGGGCGAAAAGACCCAGGATCTGGGGGCCTTTGGCGAGGACCTGCTCAACGAGCTGGACAACGAGGGCGAGCT
>CAZNSV010000472.1:0-2891 GCA_964575775.1 uncultured Desulfovibrionaceae bacterium | reverse complement strand
ACTACCAGTACATGTGGTGGGTTGGTGGCGCGCTGGAATTCACCATGCTGGATCCCCTGACCTTCGGTCTTGATGTTGCCTGGGGTACTTCCATCGACCCGTCCGACCGTTACCTGACCCGCAGCGGCTGGTACCTGGCCGCCCGCGCCGACTACAAGACCGCCTTCGTCACCCCCGGCCTCATCGGTTGGTGGACTTCCGGCGACGACGGCAACATCTACAACGGTTCCGAGCGTCTGCCCAGCATCTCCGGCGCTTTCACTCCCACCAGCTTCGGCTTTGACGGCTACAGCCTGCTGAGCGCCGGCGACGTGCTCGGCGTCACCCCCGAAGGCACCTGGGGTATCGCGCTGCAGTTCGCCGACATCAGCTTCGTGGAAGACCTGACCCACACCCTGCGTGTGGCCTACATCGGCGGCACCAACAGCCCCCGCTCCGTCCGCAATTCCCGCGAGTGGGACGTGCAGTGGGCCAAGTACCTGAACAATCCCTCCGGGATCATGCTGACCACCACCGACCACGCTTGGGAAATCAACTTCGACCACAAGTACCAGATCTATGAGAACCTGGCTGCCGTGGTTGAAATGGGCATGCTGGACGTGCAGCGTCAGGCTTCCACCTGGCGTGCTCCCGAGAACGTGTGGAACAGCGGTTCCTACAACAGCACCGTGCAGCAGCTCTGGAAGACCAGCACCGCTTGGAAGCTGGCCATGGGCCTGCAGTACCGCTTCTAGTTCCCGCGAACTACTTGCTATGACATAACCCTCGGCCGGGGCCTTCGGGCCCCGGCTTTTTTGCGTCCGAATTTCGGATCACAATGGGGGTGACAACTCTGTTGGACTGGAGCTTTGCGGGAAAGCTGGGGCGGAAAGAAACGGCTCAGGAGGCGGACACGGCTTGCGTGGCGCCGAACTCCAGGTACAGCGCCGCATAGGCAGCCACGGCACGCTCCAGGGAGTAGTGCTCGCGGATGTGCTCCCGCGCCAGACGGCCCAGGGCCTGACGCGCCTCGGGTCGCAGCTGGGCCAGTTCCACCATCCCCCGGGCCAGGGCAAGGGCATCGTTTGGAGGCACCACCTTGCCCGTGCCGCCGATGATCAGGGCCGTATCCCCCACGTCCGTGCCCACGCAGGGCACGCCGCAGGCCATGGATTCCGCCATGGTGTTGGAAAAACCCTCCCCGTACAACGAGCTGGACACGGCCACGTCCAGGGCCGCATGCACGCGGGGCGCGTCGTCACGCCGCCCCAGCAGCAGACAGCGCTCCAGGACACCGGCAGCCTGCAGCACCGACCTGAGCTTGGCATTGTCCGGGGTCACGTCCCGTCCGTAGAGCACGAAGCGCAGGGAAGGCAGCTCCCGCAGGGCCAGGGCCGCGGCCTGGGCAAAGACGGCGTGCCCCTTCATGGGGTCGAAACGTGCCGCAAGCCCAACCAAAGGCTCATGAGGGGCGATGCCCAGCTCGGCCCGCACGGCGGCCCGCTGCGACGCATCGGGGCGGTACAACTCCAGGTCGTAGCCGTTGGGGATGACCCGGAAGTCCCGGGGGTGGTAACCCAGTTCCAGATGATAGTCCCTGGCTGCCCGGGCGTTGGTGAGCACGCAGCGCGGCAGGCCGGAGAGCCGGGCGCAGAGCCGCACGGCCAGGGCCGTCATGGGGCTGTAGCGCCTGAGGTCCATGTCCGTGCAGCGGATGTTCCAGAGGATGTTGCGCTGCCCCACCAGGCGGGCGCTGCTGCCCAGCAGGTCGGCGTGGTACATCCAGCTTTGCAGGAGGGTGGGGCGCCAGCTGCGTTGGATGGCGAGAAACCGCCCCACCACGAAGGGATTGGGCCGCCCAGGGCTCATGCCCAGGCAGTCCACGGTGACGCCCAGATCGCGCAGCCACTGGTCCACGGGCCCGGAACGGACCAGGGAGCCCACGCGGCACTCGAAACCCTGCTCCAGGAGCCCCTTGACCAGGCGGTGCAGAAAGACCTCGGCGCCCCCGGGCCACAACCCGGTGATGAGATGGTAGACGCGCATCAGGCGCACTCCTTGGCCGTGGGCAAACCACAGCGGGGGCAGAGGTCCGCCAGGACGCAGTCCTCGCAGCGCGGCTTGCGGGCCACGCAAATCTCGCGGCCGTAGAGCACCAGCATGTGGTTCACGTCGCCCCAGCGCTCCTGCGGGAACAGGGGCATGAGCTCCTGTTCGATGCGCACCGGGTCCGTGGCGGTGGTGAGCCCCAGACGGAAGGCCAGGCGCTTGACGTGGGTGTCCACAGCCAGCCCCAAGTGCAGGCCAAAGGCGTTGGAGAGCACGATGTTGGCGGTCTTGCGGGCCACTCCTGGCAGGGCCGTGAGCTCCGCCATGCTCCGGGGCACCTCGCCGTTGTGCAAGGCCTGGATGCGCCTAGCCGTGGCGATGAGGTGCCTGGCCTTGTTGCGGTAGAAGCCCGTGGAGTGGATCACGGCCTCCAGTTCCTCCTGCCCGGCCTGGGCCAGGGCGGCGGTGTCCGGCCAGCGGGCGAAGAGCCCGGGTGTGACCTGGTTCACACGCTGGTCCGTGCACTGGGCCGCGAGCACCGTGGCCACCAGCAGTTCCCAGGGGTTCTGCCAGCGCAGCTCGGACTCGGGCGCCGGATAGCGTTGCTCCAGGCGCTGGAGAATGAACCTGGCGCGCTGCCGGGGCTCAGGCAGAGGCATGCCCGCCCCCGTTGAAGTGCACGGCCTGGAGCAGGTCCAGGGGGGTTTCGAGGAGCAGGGCAGCGCCGTGGGCCAAGAGCTCCTCCCGGGTGCGAAAGCCCCACAAGGCGCCCACGGGCAGCATCCCGGCATTGGCGGCGGTCTGCATGTCCACGCTGCTGTCGCCCAGGAAGACGCAGCGGTCGGGCGCCACGCCCAGCTCTG
>CAZNSV010000471.1:0-2895 GCA_964575775.1 uncultured Desulfovibrionaceae bacterium | reverse complement strand
CCCAGAAAAGGCGAGCTGCTGCTCACCCGCGAGGCCAACCTGCTCTCGGGCAAGAACATCGACGCCGCGTTGATTCTGGCCGGGACCTACACCGTGACGAGCAAGAACATACGCTTCAACATGCGGCTGCTGCACGCCGCCAGCAACGACGTGCTGGCCATGTGCAGCGGCACCCTGGCCATGACCCCCGAGGCCCGCGAGATGCTGCGCGGCACCCCTGGCCTGAACTATACGGGCATCGAACCCCGGGTCTCCACACGTCTGGGCGCCCAGGGCAGCTATTGAGTCGGGGCCAGGCACCATGCACCCCGCGACACCCCCAACCGCCGCACGCACAGGGATGTGCCGGCGCCCCTCCGCAGAGCTGCTGCATTTGGGACTACAGGGAGGTAGGACCATGAAAATTCTGAGTCTGCTCCTGCTGACGGCCACATTGTTCGCGTCGGGCTGCGGCGCCAACATCAACATCTTCAGCGGATCCAAGCCGACGATCTGCCCGGCGCCGCCGAGCTATTCGGTGACCAACTACCGCCCCTACCAAGGGGGCGGGGGCTGTGGCGACTGCGGCAGCGGCGGCTACGGCCCGGGCTACTCGGACTGCCCCCGACCGGGCTATTGCGGCCCCGGAGGTCAGTGCCCGGCACTCTGAGAAACACCTTTGGGGGAGATGACTACAGGGAGGCCGCTCGCGGAATGGGGCGGCTTCCCGCATTCATCAATGTACTGAATCCCCAAACCAAAATCTTTGGAATGGGGGGTCCGGGGGGAGAACCTTTCTATAGAAAGGTTCTCCCCCCGGGATACTTGTCAATAAAACCCCGTCATTTCTTTCGCCTGTGCGGCAGGGGCAGCAGGTCCTTGAACCGGCTGCGCTTCTTCTTGCGCTGTCTGGCCAGAAAGCGCAGGAACCGGGCCGAATACTCCAGGTTGGGGTTCAGCTCCAGGGATTTTTCCAGGTTGCGCTGGCAGTTGTTCAGGTCGCCCTGCTCCCAGTAGACCCGCGCCAGGTTGTGGTAGATGTTCTCATCCTGGGGGCTGAGCTCCAGGGCGCGGCGGTAAAAGCGCAGGGCCAGGTCCGTCACCTTGCTCTTGCGCAGGTTGATGCCGAACTCGTTGAACATGTGTTTATGCTCATGGGCGAAATCGCCCTGCTGCTCCGCCAATTCCTCCAGCAGCTCCCGCGCCCGCTCCACATTGCCCCGTTTGAGGTGCGAGATGCCCAGCCCGAAGGTGGTGCGCGCCTCGCGTTCCAGGGTCTGGCGGGCGGCGCTGCGGGCCAGGGCGGCCTGCTCGCGGGTGGCCCGCAACCGTTCCAGGTCGGACACGGGCTCCTGCCCGGGCGGGGACTCCTCTGGGCTGGGCTTGGGCGTGAAGGGCTCTTCGTCCAGCAGCACCTTTTCCTTGTCGCTCAGTTCGATAAGCCCGTTGCGCCCCTCCATTTCCAGCTCGAAACCGTTGAGTTGCACGGTGTCGCGCGCCGGGGGGCCGCTCTCCAGCTCGGGCGCGGGCGCGGCCAGCTCCGCAGCGGCCGGCTCTTCGGGGACTGGGGGGGGCACGACAGGGGCGCCGGACGGCGAGGCTTCCGCCCCGTTGGGAGCAGCGGCAGGTGGAGGGGAGAGTGTGACGGCGGACGGCGCCGACGGACGCACCTGCTCGCGATTCCAGATGGGGCGGACCCGCTCCCCGCCCTGGTCGACCATGAAGTCCGGTTCCGGGTTGTAGTCCACCCGGAACTCGAGCATGGGCACCAGTTTCTTCTGCCCCGTGGGGACCAGGTTGCGGTTCAGGGGCTGGACCACCACGTAGTCCTGGTCCTGCTCCCAGACCAGCCAGAAACGCTTGCGCTGCGCACTGCCGCGCTTGCCCATTTCGGGCAGCACGGTGGCATCGATGGTGGAATAGACGCCCTTGGGGGGCCGGCTCATGCGGTGTCTCCGCTCGCGCTTCACGCGGGGGCGAAGCGGATCGAGGTTGCGGGGCCCGGGGGCGTCGGACGCTGCCGGCGGCCTCAGCCCAGCCAGCGTTTGCGGCGGCGGTAGTGCTTGACGTCGCGGTAGCTGCGCTTGTCGCCCCCGTGGGACAACCCGAGGTAGAACTCCTGCACGTCGGGGTTGTGCAGCAGGTCCTGGGCCGGACCGTCCAGCACGATGCGCCCGTTCTCCATGATATACCCCATGGAGGCGATGTTCAAGGCTGCCCGGGCGTTCTGCTCCACCAGGAGGATGGTGACGCCCTCTTCCTTGTTCACGCGCGACACGATCTGAAAAATCTCCTCCACCAGCAGGGGCGCCAGCCCCAGGGAGGGTTCGTCCAGCAAGAGCAGCTTGGGGCGTGCCATGAGGGCCCGGCCGATGGCCAGCATCTGCTGCTCGCCGCCGGACATGTAGCCCGCCAGCTGCTTGCGGCGTTCCTGCAGGCGCGGAAAATAGGTGTAGACGCGCTCCAGGCTCCCGGCGAACTCGCTTCTGGGGCGCGTGAAGGCGCCGCAGCGCAGGTTCTCCTCCACGGTGAGGTCCTCGAAGACCCGGCGCCCCTCCATGACCTGGAAGATGCCCGAGCGCACGATGCGGTCCGCGTTCCAGTGGGTGATGGGCGTGCCCTCGAACAGGATGCCCCCTTCGGTGACCTCGCCGTCCTCGGCGCGCAAGAGCCCGGAAATGGCCTTGAGGGTGGTGGACTTGCCCGCGCCGTTGGCGCCGAGCAGCGCGGTGATGCCCCCTTTCTCGGCGCGCAGGGAGAGCCCCTTGAGCACCAGGACCACATCGTTGTAGACCACTTCCACGTTTTCCACCTGCAGCATGTACACGAGGCGCTCCTTCACCGCCCCAGGGCGTCCTGCTCAGTGAAGTGGACCCCATTTGTTGGACAGTTCAGCGGCTTTGCTAAGGTGCATCC
>CAZNSV010000470.1:0-2898 GCA_964575775.1 uncultured Desulfovibrionaceae bacterium | reverse complement strand
TTGCAGACGCGGCAGGCCAGGTGGTGATGCGGGGAGCGGTCGGCATCGTAGCGGCTGTGCTCCTGCGCCACGTTGAGTTTGTCCACCAGCTGCAGGCGTTCGAAGGTGCCCAGGGTCCGGTAGACCGTATCCAGGGAGACGCCGGGCAAACGCCCCTTGACCCGCTGGTACACGGTCTCCACCGACGGGTGGTCCTTGGCCTTGGCCAACTCGCGCATGATCTCCACCCGCTGTCTGGTGAGCTTGAGCCCAGTTCCGCGACAGACCTCGTTGAGTTCGGCCAGTTTCAGGCGTTCGCTCTCGCTCAAGGTCTCGGTTTCGATCAGGTGCTCCATGGGGTGCTCCTTGTTGCTGACTAACTACGAATCATTCTGATTTGAGTTATCATGCAAAAAAGCCCCTTTGTCAAGAGGGGGGCCCAAAAAAAGCGGGATTAGAGGGTCTGACCATGAAGGGGGCTAGAGCCTCTTATGCATTTGCCTGAAACAATTGAAAAATTGTTTCAGGAGTGAGCCTTGTTTCAAGGCGAAAATGCATTAGCGCTTGGTACCGGTCAAAATGGCTGAAAGCGCTATGTACTGGTCTGAAACAATTAGATATTGTACCAAGACGAAAACGCGCCGGCAAAAGGCCGCTCAGAACTGGAAGCCGCACCGGTTGGCGCCATTCCTTGCCAGTTTGCAGGCAAGAACGCATGCCCCCCGCAGGGCTTCAGGAGGGCAAGGCTCGCAGGTAGATGCCACCGACGAACCGCTCCTGAAAACCCAGCCCCCGGTACACGCCCAGTCCTGCGGCGGAAGCCAGGAGCGCGGCCTGCTCGCAGCCCCGACGTCTGGCCTCGTACAGTGTCGCCAGGGTCAGGGCCGTGCCCAGACCGCGCCCGCGCCGGTCGGGCAGGGTGGCCACGTTGGCCACCGTGGCTATCCCGGGCAGTGCGGCGAAAAAGAACACCGACGCCACACCCACCGGCCGCCCCTCCTCAGTGAGCAGGAAGTTGCGGCAAGGCGCCTCGGCTCCAAGCCCCAACTGCAGGTAGATCTCGTACATGGGCTGCACGGCGCAGTCCGGATACTCGAACACTGCGGCAGCCACCCGGTTCCAGTCCGCAAGCTGCTCTGGGCTATTCACGGGGGCGCAGGCCACCAGGGCCGGATGCTCCGGCAGGGTGCCCGGCAGGGAGAGGTCCATGCCGGTGCAGGTCCCCAAAGGGGCGAAGCCATGCGCGGTCAAGAGCGCGCGCCGCTCCCCCGCCTCGGGGGGCAGGTCCGGCAGGGCGAACCATAGGCACGGCACCCCGTGCCGGTCCGCCAGGGTGGCGGCGCCTTGCAGGGCCTCGGCAGTCTCGCGCCCGTCCTCCCGGGGGGAGCAGGCGATGTTCAGCACCGGGTAGGGCAGGTCGGTGACGGTCATGAACAGGTCCGGCGTCTGGTGGGCGGTCATGCCGGACCAGCCGGACATGCTCCGGTAGGCTGCCATGAGCCCAAGGGTAATGAGGCGGTGGGGTGAAAGGTTCTGGGTCACAGCTACTCCTTGCAGGGGCGGAACCAAGGCGGTAATGTGGTACTGGTACTCTGCTCAACACAATAGCCTGGAATGGAGGACAAGCCAAGCCGACACATGGTACGGAGGACGAGGTGGAGGGGGCGTGATCACGCTCGATCGGGGTGAACAGCCGTTCGGTGCGGGGAGGAACCGGCGTTTCAGGATTTTGCACGCCTTCCTCTTGACAAATGCCGCACTGAGGGGCTATTTTCTGCGCCTTGGAATGCGGGTGTAGCTCAGCTGGTAGAGTACAAGCTTCCCAAGCTTGGTGTCGCGGGTTCGACTCCCGTCGCCCGCTCCAAAAAATGTGTTGCATCCTGCGGCACGCGGGCGCGCCTGTTGGGGTGCAAGCGGAGTCGGAAGTCGGGGTGGGCTCGGAGCTCCCCCTTTTTTTTTGTATCGACCAGGGGCCTGGCGGCTTCGGGTTCGAGGCGCGGCCACGGCAGGCGGCGCGCGCGGAATGGGCGCAGGCCGAGGCTTTGTGCGCCAAGAGAGTGTGAATGCAGCAAGATCCTTTACATCCCGAGTTGTTGGCCCTGACGCGTCCCCTGGTGGCAGCCCTGGGGCTGGAACTGTGGGGCCTGGAGTTCGCCCGGGGCAAGCGTTCGTTTTTGCGAGTGTACGTGGACGCGCCCCTGGAACTGCGCCGTGAAGGCGAAAGCGTGAGCATCGACCAGTGCGCGCGGCTCTCGCGGCAACTGGGTCTGGCCCTGGAGGTGGAGGACATCGTCCCCGGGGCCTACATCCTCGAAGTCTCGTCGCCGGGCCTGGATCGTCCCTTTTTTTCCCTGGAACAGCTGGCCGAGTATGTGGGGCAGGCGGTGGAGTTGCAGCTGCGCGCACCCGTGGTGCATGCCTTTCCCGGCAGGAAGAGTTTTCGCGGCCCCCTGCTGACGGTGGCTGGAGATGTGATCACCCTGGACGTGGAAGACGGCGCCGAGGGCGACGCCGCCCGGGTGGAGCTGCGCTGGCAGGACCTGAAGCGGATTCGCCTGTGTACGCAGTTCGCCAAGCCGGCCCCTCCCAAGGGCCCCCGCAAGGGGCAGGGCGGCAAGAAGTCCAAACAGGCCGGTCTGGAGCAGGATTCGGAATGAGCATGACAACAGGACGCGAGCGCGCGTCTTGCCATAGATTCGGAGCGTGAAGGAGCACCCCATGAGTTCGGAACTCAAGAAAGCCATCGATCAGATCAGCAAGGATCGGGGGATTGACCGCGATCTGCTGGTGGACACCCTGGAAGAGGCGGTGCGCTCTTCGGTTGCCCGCAAGTACGGCGATTCCATCGACGTGGAAGTGAATTACAACGAAGAGACGGGCGAGATCGAGGTCTACCAGTTCAAGGTGGTGACCGACGAA
>CAZNSV010000469.1:0-2903 GCA_964575775.1 uncultured Desulfovibrionaceae bacterium | reverse complement strand
CCGTGGCGGCACAGTTCTTCTCCCGCTATCGCTACTACCCCCAGGGCGAGATCCATTGCCTGGCCTGGGACGGCGTGGGCATGAGCCTGGTCTGGAAGACCCGCCGCATCAAGGGGTCCGTGGCCGACTACGGTGTGGGCGACATCAACAACGACGGCATCCAGGACCTCTACGTGCTGGTCAACACCCACCCGGGCGTGGTGGGCGTGAAGCAGCGTCGCAGCGCCGTGCTCATCTACCCCCTGGACACCACCACCCCGGCCGGTGTGCCCATCGACCGCGAGTTCACCGAAGAGCAGTAGCCCCCGGCCCCATCACACAAAGCACAAAGACCCCGCATGGTTCACGCCCTGCGGGGTCTTTTTCTTGCCTGACGGCGACAGCACACGGCGTCAGAGGAGCGGACGCCCCCCCGGGGAGCTGCACCCGGACGGCACGCGGTCGGCTCCCCGTGCGCGGCAGGCCCTGCGGCCAGGCGGCAGAGGGTGGGATGGGCCGGGCGAGTGACTGTGAACGGAACGGCGCAAGCGGCACGTGGGGGGCTCTCCTGGCGGAAGTCCTCCGTGCCAGCGCCCCACTCCGGGCGATTCGCACCGCGCCTAGTAGATGAGGTTGGGCAGGAACAGGAACGCCGCGGGCCAGAGCAGCATCAGCGCCACGCACAGGGCATAGGACAGCAGGAAGTAGCAGGTGCCGTGGAAGACCTGGGACATGGGCACACCCGGCGACATGGACGAGACGATGAAGGCGCTGACTCCCACCGGGGGCGTGGCCGCGCCCATGGTGGTCACCACCGTGATGAGCAGCGAGAACCAGAGGGGATCGTAGCCCAGGTTCTGCGCCAGGGGGAAGAAGATGGGAATGGTGATCAGCAAGAGGGCCAGGGCGTCCATGATCATGCCGCCGATGCCGTAGAGCAGGCAGATCATGACGATGACCACCCAACCCGGAATGGGCAACCCGGCCACCCAGTCCGCCACCTCGAAGGGCACCCGGGTCACGGCCAGGAAGCGCCCGAAGAGCACGGCGCCGGTGATGATCATGAAGATCATGCTGGAGACCCGCAGGGTGTCCGTTACCGACAACCAGAGCCGCTTCCAGGTGAGTTGCCCGGAAAGGGCGCTGAGCAGTATGGCCAGCAGGGAACCCGCGGCCCCGGCCTCGCTGGGCGTGAAGAATCCGGCAAAGAGCCCGCCCATGACCAGGCCGAAGAGCACCAGCATCTCGATGGAACCCGGCAGGGAGCGGAGCTTCTCCTGCCAGGTGGTGGGTTCGCCGGCCGGCCCCCAGCTGGGGTGCAGGCGACAGAGCAGCATGATGGTCAGCAGAAAAAAGAGCACCAGCAGCAGGCCGGGCAGCATGCCCCCCCAAAACAGCTTGGCGATGGACTGCCCCGTCTGCAACCCGATGATCAAGAGCACCACGCTGGGGGGAATGACCACGCCCAGGGTGGAGCCCGCCACCACGGAGCTGGTGGAGAGGATGGGGCTGTAGTTGTACTTCTTCATCTCCGGCAGGGCCACGGTGCTCATGGTGGCCGCGGTGGCGGTGTTGGAGCCGCTGATGGCGGAGAACCCGGCGCAGGCCAGGATGGTGGCGATGGACAGTCCGCCCCTGTACTGCCCCAGCCAGGCGTAGGCGGTGCGGTAGAGCCGCTTGTTGACCCCGGCGTGGAAGCAGACCTGCCCCATGAGGATGAACAGGGGAATGACCGTGAGCCCGTAGGAGGAGAAGACGTTCCAGATCTCGGTGCCCAGCATGCCCAGGGCGGCCTGGAAATTGATGACCTGCCAGAAGCCCACGAAGCCCACCAGCCCCATGGCGAAGCCCACGGGGATGCGCAGGAAAAACAGGCTGAGCACCAGGGCCACGCAGCCCAGCACGCCTTGGGTCAGGGGACTCATGCCTTGCCCTCCCCTGACTTTGGCGTCTTGCACAACTCGATGATCGCGGCCAGGGTGTCGCAGCACAGGGCCAAGGCCAGGGAGAACAGCCCCACGGCCACGGCAAAGGGGAAGGGCGCGTAGGGCAGGTGCAGGGTTTCCGAAAGCTCGCCGCTCTGCACCAGGGACCAGGCCCAGACAGCAGTGCGCCACCCGGCCAGACCAAAGAACACCGCGCACAGGGCGGCGCTGACGATGTCGATGCAGCGCTCCACCAGGGGCGGGAATTTGCCGGCCAGGATGTTCAGGGCGATATGCCCCTTGCTGTCCTGGGTGGCGCCCAGGGCAAAGGCGGCCACCAGGGCGCCCAGGAAGCCCACGAGTTCGTAGCTGCCTTTCACGGGCACCCAGACCGCCCGGGTGACCATGTTCACGCAGGCCACCAGCATCATGCCCAACAGGGCGCCCCCGCCCAGCCAGAGCAGCAGGGTGTTCAGGAACCGACTCGTGGTGCGCAGGGTCTCGAGCATGGCGATTACCGGGGCCGGTTTGACGCGGACGACACCATCCCGATCAGGGGCGGCGTCAAGCCCGCCGGGGCGCCCGTGGCGCTCCGCGGCCTGGTTGCGGTTTCAGCTGCAGCGGCATGAAAAGACCCGGCAGAAGGGCCGCCCCTCCTGCCGGGTCCGGATTGACAGCGGGGTTACTGCCCCTGCTCGGCTTCGTACTTTTCCTTCAGGGCCAGCATGTCGGCCACGATGGCGTCCGCGGGCAGACCGGCGGCCGTGGCGGCCTTCTTCCAGTCCTCGATCATGGGCGCCAGGGCCTGGGCCGCGGCCTCCAATTCGGCCTGGGGCAGCTCGATGATCTCCACGTTGTACTGCTCCTTGCTCCAGGCCAGGGCGGTCTCCACGTGTCCGTCCATGTACTCGCCGGTCCACACGGACTGCTCCTGCGCCAGGTCGTCCATGATCTGCTTCACGTTCTCGGGCAGGGCGTCCCACTTGGCCTTGTTCATGA
>CAZNSV010000468.1:0-2919 GCA_964575775.1 uncultured Desulfovibrionaceae bacterium | reverse complement strand
GCTGGCAGCGGCTTTTCGATCTGGACATCGCCTGCATCGACGTGGGCGAGGCCTTCGTGGCCATGTTGGCCCAGGGGCCGCCCCACGGTTACGGCAAATCCCTGAACCCCTGCGTGGACTGCAAGATCCTCATGGCCGGCAAGGCGGCGGAGCTGATGCGCAATTACGGCGCCTTCTGCATCGCCTCGGGCGAGGTGCTGGGGCAGCGCCCCATGTCGCAGCGCCGCGACACCCTGAACATCATCCTGCGCGAGGCCGGGGTCAAAGGCCTGCTGCTGCGCCCCCTCTCGGCCAAGCGTCTGGATCCCACGCCCATGGAACTCGATGGCCGGGTGGACCGGGAGCGGTTGCACGCCATTTGCGGCAGGGGGCGCAAGGACCAGCTGGCCCTGGCCGAGAAGTACAAGCTGCCCGAGATTCCCACCCCGGCCGGGGGTTGCATGCTGGCCGAGATCGAGTCCGCCAAGCGCTACTGGCCCGTGCTGCACCACGCCGCCGCGCCCAAGGCCCGGGACTTCGACCTAGCCAACATGGGGCGCCAGTACTGGCAGGGCCCCCACTGGCTCCTGGTGGGGCGCAACCAGGCCGACAACCAACGCCTGGAAAGCTTTGTGGAGCCAGGGGACTACGTGCTCAAGACCCTGGGCTATCCCGGTCCCTTGGGGCTGGGGCGCCCCCTGCGTGGTGACTGGGCCCCGGAGGTGCTGCACCAGGCAGCGGCCTTCCTGGCCTCCTTTTCGCCCAAGGCCTGCAAGTCCGGCGGGCCGGTGCAGGTCCGCGTGGTCCAGGGGGGGCGGGAATCCGTGCTGGAGGTGACGCCCGAGCGCTCCCCCGCCTGGCAGGAACCCAGCTGGGACGCCATGAAGGACGCGCTCAAGGCCGCGGGGCAGATTTCGGGCACGGAATAGGACGGCTCAGGCCGGTTCGGGAGTGCCCCCCCGGCGCTCCAGGGCCCCTTGCAGCAGCAGGTCGATGGCCCCATCGATGCGGGCCCACCCGGCCTCGTCGTCCAGGTCGATACCCCCGTAATGGGAGTGCAGCCGGGCGCGGATCACCAGGAACTGCACCGCCCCCGCCAGTAGCGCCACGATGGCCGAGAGGTCCACGTCGTCCGGGGTGTCCTCGCGCAGACGCTCGAAGAACTCCAGGGTGCGCCGCACCCGCACCAGGGACAGCAGTTCGCTGC
This sequence comes from uncultured Desulfovibrionaceae bacterium, assembly GCA_964575775.1. GTDB lineage: Bacteria > Desulfobacterota > Desulfovibrionia > Desulfovibrionales > Desulfovibrionaceae > CAZFCK01. The sequence goes on along the minus strand of CAZNSV010000468.1, from coordinate 1,733 downwards.
GCTCGTCCCGCTCCGTGAGCTCCCAGATGAGAATCTGCACCGTTTGGGGGCGCCTGCGCAACGCCGCAAGCAAATGCCGGAAAAACCAGGCGAACTGCCGTTCGGGGGGCAGGTGTTTCAGCTCCTCCTCGCGGCCGTCCAGCAGCTCCTCGGCCGTGGGCCAATGCAGCTCGCTGTGGGCATAGACCTTGATGAGGTTCAGGAAGCTGCCGAACAGCATCCGGATCAGCCCCTTCTGCAGGCCCGCCTCCCGGGCCACGGCGTCCGGGGTCAGCCCCTTGAAACCGCGCGCGTTGAGCACGAGGCCCACAGCCTCCACAAACCGCTCCTGGGAGGTATGGGTACGTCCGATGGGAATTACCTTGGCCATGCCTTGGGCTCCGCTCCTGTTGGTGATGCCCTGCTTCTACCCCAAGTGCCCCCCGGGGGGCAAATCCCCTGACAAGGACTGCCGGACCCGCAGCCCGAACCCCCACACGACCTTTGCCGAGCCTTTGACAACAATAATCTCGGGGCGTAAAGCTGGACAAGTGACAACAGCCCGTGCGGAGGAGCGCCCATGACCGTCGCCCTGCTGGACCGCAGACGCATCGAAGCCGAGACCTTCTCCGTGCTCTACCGGGAGCTCTGCCGCAGTCAGAACGAGCGCTTCGCCCTGGAGACCATCGGCCGGACCGTGGCGGCCCTGGCCTATCAAGCGGGGCGGAGCTTCGCGCTCCAATCGCCCCACGGCCCCAGCCTGGAGCACTTCGCCACGGTGGTGGATCTCTGGACCGGCAGCGGCGCCCTGAGCGTCAGCGACCTCGAACGCAGCGAAAAGAGCCTCTCCCTGCTGGTGCAGCGCTGCGCCTACGCCGAACTCTATCGGGGTCTGGGGCTGCCCCAACCCCTGATCCCCCTGCTCTCCTGCGCGCGCGACGCGCCCTTTGCCCGGGGCTACAGCCCCCGCCTGAACTTCCAGCGCACCCAGACCATTGCCGAGGGCGCGGACTGCTGCGACTTCCTGTTCACCTGGGACTGAGGGGCCCCGAGTCCTCAGGCTCGGCCACCCAAGCCAGGGGGCGCCAGCCACGCAGGGCGTTGACGGCCCAGATCGCCTCGGCGCGCTCCAGGTCCGCAAGCCGCAGGACCCGCTCCCGCAGGCCTCCCCAGGCCAGCAGCCAGCCCCGCAGCACTCCGGGCAGCAGGCCGCACGAAATGGGGGGCGTCACCAGCGTTCCATCCAGACGCAGCACGAGATTGGCCGTGCTGCACTCCGTCAGCTCTCCGCGCTCGTTCCAGAGCAGGACCTCGTCCAGATCCGGTTGCCCGGCCCGGGCCGCATCGTAGAGCACGCGGCGGTCGGTCTTGTGCCGCAGCATGAGGTCCGCCGAATCCACCGGATCCCTGGCTAGACCGGCCCGCAACACCGTCGCGGGCTGGAGCGCCAGGGGGAAATGCTCCACCGTCACCCGCCCCTGCCGCTCCAGGAGCAGACGCACCCGCCGGGGTTCGGTGCCCGCACCGGCCAGCGCCTGCTCCAGGGCGGCCCGCACGGCCATGGGGTCGCAGGCAAAGCCGAACTGCGCGGCCGAGGCCTGCAGGCGGCGCAGATGCCCCGCGAGCAGAAAGAAGCGCCCCCGCTGATAACGCAGGGTCTCCAGGAGGCGGAAGTTGTCGGGCCGCGTGCGCAGGAAGCGCAGCTTGACCACGCACTCGGCGAACTCGTCCTGCTCGCGCGAATCCGCGGTCAC